>JBCCGX010000265.1:0-10141 GCA_039029035.1 Acidobacteriota bacterium
GTCCCCTAGTCGAGGCTAGAAGGGGCAGCTGTGGCCGATATTCATGAAGCAGGGTGAGGGATCATCCAGGCTCCCCGAGCAACTACCCGAGACCGGCGACACGCCACTCAGGCAACAGCCGACATAGGGGAAGAAGCTGGTTGTCGGCCGGTAGCCCCAGACCCACTCGTCGTTGACGTAGACCTCGAAGGCCGGAAAGCAATCGTGGGTCCCAGTGACCGAGTAGGTCCCGTCGTCGTTAAGCGTCAGGCTGAAGTTCCAATCGATGTCGGGCGAAGCGAGGATGATCGGATCCCGGGCCGCCATGGTCGACTGAATGCGCACGGTGTCGGAATCGACCCGCACGACGGAGAGCAGATTGGTCGAAGGTGTGGTGTGGCCGAACTCGTCCCACAGATGGCAGTCGTGGAGTTGGCTGTCGTAATCCGCCAGAGTGATCTGGCCGATCGGAGCGTTGTCCAAGGCGTCCTCGGCGAAGTTGTCGGACCGGCCGGTCTTGGTGTTTCGGGTACCCGCCAACTCACCTCGACTGGTACAGCCCGGGGTGGCGTTGCAGCCGGCGGCGTTGGGAATCACCGACACCGAGCGTTCGAGACGGAAGCCGTTGGTGGCAGCCTCCGACAGCGGCGGGTTCGGATCGAAACCGCGATCGTCGCCGACGACGAGGAGATCCTTCCCGAAGCCCGCGATGTCGATGCATCCGAGCGGTGCGACGTTGATGTGGTCCATCGGGATGAAGGCCCGCACCTCGACATCGAATCGATCGGCGCCGCAGGTTGGCGTCGCGACGGCCAGGGGCCGGTCGTTACTGGTGAAGTCCGTTGCGAAGATCGAAGTCTGGAAGGCGGTGCCGCTGGTCGAGTAGTTGACCGTCTCGGGGCAGCATTGTTCCAGCCTGACATTGGTCGCGAACTGCCCTTCCGGTGGCTGTGGCGGACCCGGAGGCAGGATCGATGCACAGGGCCCAGGGGCCGAGAACTGGAAGTAGTCGAGCGTCCCATTGGTGGCTTCGGTCTGGTAGTAGCCGGTGCCCGGGACGCATTGGACCACGGTGATGAGCTGGCCCGACCCACCGAGATACTCGGCGCCGAGGGTGGCGACGATACAGACCTGGAAGGACAGGCGACCGGTCTCGAGACAGTATTGGACATCGAGAAAGAGCGTAACGCTGCGCAGCAGCGCGACCCCGCCGGCCCCGAGGCGACGAATCTCGTCCACCTCCATATCCGCCAACTGGGTGGGATCCACCATGCCGGCCAGGTTCAGCGGTACGACATTGAGGCCGAAACCGTGGGACGATTGGCGGGCGCGGGCGAGGGTGATCGGAAACTGGCAAAAGCTCTTCTCACCGCCCGAGGCCTGCGGGTCGCCGCCTGAGGCCGACTCGCCGTCAGCTGTAGTCGCATGGCTGTGGCCTGCGGTCGGATGGCCGCTGGCTGTGCCCAGCTTGCTGCTGATCTGGTTGGTCTGGGTGAAGACGGGGGGCTGGAAATAGATCGGGAAGGCCGAGCCCGTACCCTTGGTGAGCTCTTCACCGTAGTCGATCGGTTTGGCGCCCAAGAAGGTCTGCGGCAGCTCGAAGGGCAGTTCGACCACGCCACCGCCCGGACGGCCGATGGTCAGGGAGAAGTTGCCGGGAGGCGCACCGGATTCGACCAGAAGCAGGCCCGAGATCGCATCGTCCTGGGAGACGTCGAGCTCGGCGATCGTGATGTTGGGGTGGTTCGATTGCACGGTGGCGTCCTGCAGGTTGGCGCCGACGGCCATCATGACAAAGGCAGCGCCCTCGGCAGCGACCGACGGTGTGTAGGCGTCGACCACCGGACGGTTCGGCACCACCCGCACATCTTCGATGACGGCGGCCTCGGGACCGGCTTCGTTCTCGATGACGATGGCGAACGGCCCTTCGGTCTTGGGGTCTGAAGTATCGAGGACGATGTCGTAGCGGTGTTGCTCGCCCACCGGCATGACGTCGATGCTGACCACCGTCGGCGCGACCCGCGTCGGGTCGTCGATCTCCGGAATGTGTATCGTGGCATTGGCCATGTGGCGGCCGCGCACGATGACCGTGGTGGTGTTGTCGAGGGGGATGGTGCGGCGGTTCACCAGGGTGATGTCCGGCGGCGGCGGCGGGGCCACAGTGACCGTGACCTCGGCCGTGTCGGTCTCTCCGTCCGTCGCGGTGACCCGATACCTGAAGGTGTCGGTACCGCCGTAACCTACATCCGGGGTGTAGCGGATGTAGTCGGCGTTGTGGCGCACCGCGGTGCCGTGGTCCGGCGGATCGACGATCGGGTTGGGGCTGGTGGCAAGGAAGAGATCCAGCCCGCCGGGATCGTAATCGTTCGCGACGACGTTGATGAAGACCGGATCGCCGGCGTCGGTGGAGGCTTGATCGTCGACCGCGACCGGCGGTTGATTGCAGGTGGCAAAGGCCTGGGTATCGACGACGGAGCCAGACGGCGTGCCGAGCGGGTTGAAGTAGGTCTTGATCGCACCGGTTTCGGTATCGGTGATCTTGAGCTCGTATTCCAGGTTGGTCGAAGCGCCGGCCAAGACCCAGAAGCGATTCGACGTGGCACATTGATCGATGACCTTCACCAGGACTTCCCAGTTTTCGGAGTCGGCAAAATAGAACAGGCCCGACATGTCGGTCGCGCCAGGGACGACGTTGCCCGCGGCGATCGGATCGGTGAAGTTCCGCCACGTGAGCTCGGCCTTGAACCGATCGTCGGCGAGGCAGAGCCTCTGGCCGCCCGCGGTGCAGGTGCTGGTCGATGTCTGGCCCGTATCCTGGGTGAGGGGAGGGCTCGGGGATAGCGTCACCGACTTGCCCGAGGAGGCGCCGCTACAGTTGAAAGCGGTCGTGTCGATGTTGGCCTGTGGGACTTGATTCAAGGGGTTGAAGTAGGTGTTGACGGCGCCATTGTTTGTGTCCGTGACCTCGAGGGTGTATTCGAGGTTCGTGGTCGAGGACGAGAGCACCCAGAACTTACCGTTGGCGGCGCAGCCATCGATCACTTTGACCTGGGCCTCCCAATTGATCGGATCGAAGAACCGGAACACCCCTGAGAGCTCCGAGCTGGCAGCGACGTGGCCGTTGCCGCCGCCGCCGGCGGCATTCTCCCAGGTGAGCTTGGCTTGGAAGCGGTCCCCGTTGAGACAGAGCGTCGTGCCGTTTTCGACACAGCCGGCGGCGTGGCTCAGGCCCGGCAGGAGCAGGGTGGCAAGGATGATCAGCCTTGGAATGGCTTTGCGGATTTTGGAGCTCCGAGCTCCGCTCTCGGCGGCTCGAGGCGGCCGACACGACGTTTTGCGTTCACTCTTCATCAGGCATTCTCCAGTTGTCGTTTTAGATCGCATCCGGGCACACCTCTCCCTGGTGTGGTTGCGTCGTCGAATCCGAAGGAACGGCGTGGGGGCGTGTCGGGGCGCGGCTTCGCCAGGCATGGCGAGCCTTCTCTCGACGATCGAGCCAGGTCACAGCGCCACGCGAGTCGAGCGCAGCGCGCTGTGGTCGGCCAGGCCAACAGGGGCCGAGCGACGCGTCCGGCCGGCGTTCTCGGATGCGATCAGTTGAGAGAACGCCGGCTGGGTTCTTCTCTCATTGAAAGAGGCGCATTCCGGTTGGCGTTTTGTTCAGGGCACGGTTTGCTACGGCTCGACCGCACCGGGCGTGCAGGTCGGTCCGCGGGGCACGCCGCGCTGATCCGTACCCGAGCAACCGGCCAGGCTCTCGATGATGTCGGTGTCGATCGGCACCACGGTGGGCGTGGGGCCGCCGTTGTTCTGTAGCGGACCGATCGGGACATCTTGGAAGGTCACGCCGGTGGCGCAGGGCAGCTCGCTCTGGCCGCCGGCGTTGACTTCGGGCCACTGGATGCTGCCGTCGCCAGTGTGGGTCACCGAACAGCTGGTGTTCTCGAACTCGAACACCTTGCTGTTGTCGACGATCAGGCTGCGCTCGACCGTCAGGCCGGCGCCGCCGGCGATGGCGCTGGCAAAGGAGAACTCGCCCGAGTTGCCGTTGCGTACGATCGTCAGATGGCTCAAGGTCCCGGTGATGGCATCGTCCACCGCCATGCCGGCACCGAGATTGCCGGTGGCGAAGTTGTCGGCCAATGTGACGTTGGTCATGGTCAGGGTTTGTGCGCCCGGGTTGGTGAAGACCGTCATGCCGCCGCGGCTCGCCGACGTGTTGGCGGAGATCGTGGAATCGACGATCGTGGCCTGCAACCCTTGCAGGTAGAGGCCACCCGCCTGCAGGGTGCCCGAGTTGCCGTGGATCGTGCTGCGGTCGAAGGTCATCGGGCCGACGCCGTTGTTCGACACTCGCATGTAGCCGCCGCCGCGGGCGCCGGCGGTGTTGCGCCACAGGATGGAGCCGCAAACCGATTGGGTCTGGTCGTTGCCATCGCTGTAGATTGCGCCACCGTTGCCGCCGTTACCGGGATTGCCGCCGGTGCCGGTGGCGTTGTTGCGGTCGAGAATGCTGTTGACGAGCTCCAGGTGGGCGAAGAGGTGCCCCAGGGCGCCGCCGCTGCTGCACCGATTGTTCTGGAACACGCTGCCGACGATCGTCGTCGGGGTGTCACCGAAGGAGTAGATCGCGCCGCCGGCAACGTCCTGACCGCTTGCCGGGCCGACGTTGTCTACGAAAATGCTGTCGATGACGTTCAAGGTGCCGAACGTGCCGCGATAGATCGCCGCGCCACCATTGTCGGTCGTCGTGCCGGGCAGATCAGCGGTCGAGCCGTCGCGGAAGGTGAGGTTCTGCACCGTCAGGGTACGCGGCTGCTCGAAGGGCGGCCGAAAGTCGATGATGCGCGTCGTGCCGCCGCCGCTCAAGGTGACCAAACCGCCGCCATCGAGCACCAGGTCGAAGTCGATCTCGAGCTGCGAGGTCAGGGTGATCGTATGGGGCGACGCACCGCAGTCGAAACGGATCGCACCGTTGTTCGCCGCCAGCGCCGCGAGCAACGCCGCTTCGCTGCAACTGCCGGGAACCCCCGTCCCGACCGTGGTGGCGCCGCTGGTGTCGGAGGCGGTGATCGGTGGAGTACAGATCTCTGCCGGCACCAGGGGACCCGCGCCGACCGAGGACGCCCAGCCCAGCACGGTCCCTTGCTCGAATCCATCCGAGAAGATCTCGCTCGTCGGCGAGCTCTGGGCGCCGTCCGGCTGGACTACGGCCAGCAGACAGCCGATCGCGATCGGCCATCCAGCCGCCTTCCGTGATACGCAGCGCGACGAGTTGTTCGACCGTCGAGTCGACCACCGAGCCATGATCCACCTCCTGGCTGGGCAGCCTAGCACGGGAGGTGTTGGGGCGAACCGCCGACCGTCGTCTCGAAGGGGGAGTCTTCGAGAGTTGCGCGAGGGCTTGCATTGATTTGGCGGGTGGGTGGGAGGTTCTGAGTTTTGGCCGCACCTCCCCATTGAGACCCAACGGCCGGGACCTAGCCCGGCTGTAAATCATCCAGAAAGGAACTGTTCTATGGATCTCCAGGAATTCAAGGCATCGCAGGTCGAGGCCGGGTTGGCGAAGTCGGTCGACGAGCTCGACTGGATCACCGATTCGATCGCGATCGAGGCGACGCAGCCCATCTCGGCCGACGCATCTGAGCCAGTAGAGCTCGCCCAGGCGAGAACGGTGTATGGCGTCAAGCTCGTCCGATTTGACGGGCTGCTCTACTACCGGACCTCGGACTGGAAGGGCGTCGGGGAGCGCGGCAACCTGCAGGAGAACTACTCTTTCCGGATTCTGGACGCCAACCCTATCGTCGAGGAGATCGAGAAGGGGCAGTTCAAGATCAGCAACGTGCGTTCGTTCGAGCAAGTGGGTGTGTACCGCATTCTCGAGGGGCGGATTTACAGGTTCTGGAACTGGGGCTTCGGAAGCCGTGCTCGTACCCACGGCGGTTGGTTGACCTACACCGACGATTGGATCATGGCCAAACCGGGGGGAACGGGAACCAAGACGCACCACTGCACCGTTCGGGGCTCGAGCGCCGGCAAGCTCAAGCTGCGGCTCCGCAGCCATCCGGAGCGTTACTGGGATTGTGTTTGGGCGGTGACCGACTTCGTCCTCACCGGCCAGGCATCGAAAGGCAACGACTTCGAGTTCAAGCGGGCGGAGACGACGGATACGATGTTTCCTTCCTGGCATATCGACACCATCGAGAACGGTCGGCTTCGTCAGTCGGACAACTTCAAGCCCTGGGGGACCATCACGCGGTGGAAGAAGCACGACCAGCGGGTCGAACGCTTCGCGGTGAAGGATCTCGGCCCCGACGCCGACTGAAACGGCGCGTGGCGGTTCGGTGAGCCCGGCTCGATCCTCGGTCGATCTCCGAACCGCCACGGCCGATCTCCGAACCGCCACGGCCGATCTCCGAACGTGGCAGTTCCAAGAGCTGTCGCTGCCGAGCGAGCTCGGGGGCGACGCGATGTTCTGGTCAACAGAGCCAGGGACGCTCGCGCCCTGCAGATCGTCACAGCGAAGGGTGCTAGGAGCACCGGCTGGTTTAGATCTGCGACCTCGGCTCCTGGAGACGAACCGGAATGTGCTCGGCGAAGAGCGAAAAATCGAGGTCTGTGGTGAGAATCGAAAGGCGTAAGCGCTCAGCCACCGCACAGATCAGGAAATCTGTGTTGGAGCCTTGAATTCCTCGTTTTCGGCACCGATTTGAAGAGCTCTGCGGCGCGCTCGAAGTCACCGCTAGCGACTTCGATGTCGGGAAAGGCGCGCAGGGCGTCTCGAAGCTTCCGAAACTGTATCGTTGCGCGGATCGCGGATAGTACTTCCTGGCGGACCGGGCCGATGATCTGCGCCCGACCTTCGAGGATGAGCTCGTGTAGCTCTCGCAGCGGAGGACTGTCGTCCGGCTCGCTTCGGCGCAGCGCCAGAGACCAGACACTGGTGTCCACCAGGACGTTCACGCCCGACTGCGTTGCTGCTTGTAGTCGAATTCGGAGTCGTAGTCGATGGTGCCGAAGAGATCCAGAATGCGGCGCTGTTCGCGGCGTTGGATGTACTCTTCGAGCGCCTCAGTCACTGTGGCTTTCTTGGTTCGGTGGCCGCCGATCTTGTGAGCGGCTTCCAAGATCTTGGGGTCAATCGCCAGGTTGGTCGCCATGTCCGCTTACCTCAATGACACACCGTACCACACATGCCGATGTGTCGAATTGGGGCAAGGGTCGAGTGTACGGCTGGTTGACAGGGGGCGGCAGGAGTCGACAGCAGCCGAGCGGGCAGGTAACCTGCGTTCACTATGAAGACTAGCCGCTCAGCGTCCATTTTCGTCGGCATTGTCTGCCTGCTCGGACTCGGCTCGCCAGCGTCTGGGACCGAAGAGACCGCGCCTCAGGAGGTGACCATGACCGCTCGTGCCGAAGGCTCCTTCGAAGTCAAGATAGGACCCTTGAACCTCCATCACGAGTCCGGCGATGCCAACCTCGGCCGGATGTCGATCGACAAGACCTTCCTCGGCGATCTGGACGCCACCAGTTTCGGCGAGATGCTGAGCGCCCGCACAGCCAACCAGGGCTCGGCCGGCTACGTGGCGATCGAGAAGGTCACCGGCAAGCTCGAGGGGCGTGAAGGCACCTTCGTCCTACAGCATTCGAGTACCATGGAGCGCGGCGAGCCGCGGCAGAGCATCACCGTGGTTCCTGACTCCGCAACGGGCGATCTCGAGGGGCTGACTGGCAGCATGGTGATCGACATCACCGACGGGAAGCACCTCTACGTGTTCGAGTACACCCTGCCTTAGCGAGCGGTTAGCGTACAGACGTGGCGAAGAACCCCACCAACAGGCCGGACCTGAGCCCGCACCCGGCCCCCGGCGATTTGAAGATCGTCCAGGATTACCTCAATACCCGTGACCCGGAGACGGGCGACGATCACCTCAGCAGCCCGGAGGCGTTGACTGCTTGGCTGGGCCGCTGGCCATCTCTGGCGTTCGACGGCACGCTCGATGAGGCCGCCTGGCGCGATGCGCTGGCGGCCCGCAGTGGGCTGCGGGCGCTGATCGCCCAGCACGGCTCGGCCCGCAGACCCCGCGGGGCGGCCGATGGGGCAGCTGTCGAGGCCCTCAACCAGGCTCTGCGCGGCGTGCGGCCGGCCCTGCATTTCGCGACCGACGGCTCGCTCCGCCTGCAGTCGTCTGACACGGGTTGGGCCGGCGCCCTCGGGCGGTTGATCCTGATTGTCTCGGCAGCGATCGAGTCCGGACACTGGCAGCGTTTGAAGGCGTGTCACAACGAAGCCTGCCAACTGGTTTTCTTCGACGCCGCTCGGAACCGCTCGGGCAAATGGTGTACCGGGCGCAAGTGTGGCAATCGGATCAACGCCAGGACCTACCGCCGCCGCGGCCCGGTCCATTGGCGTCTAGGTTCGTAGAGTCGCGAGCCTCAGCTCCCCCGACGAGTCGATCGGGTTCCAGCCTAGTCCCCGACAGCCTCGAGGACTCGCGATGTCCATTCGCTGTCGTGGGCCCCGACGTGGAGAACTGCGAACCCATGCGTTGCACCCTCTTGCAGGACCCCCACGGAGTCGTCGACATGGAGGTCGATACCGAAGAGTGATGGGAGCTTGGAGGGTGGGGCGCTCAGGTGTTCGACCGCTCGGCGATGCGTGTCGCCGTTGACGATCTTGACCAAGGGGACCCCGGACAAGAGGAATCGCACGCGTAGCCACCACCGAGACCGGTGCGAAGTGGTGTAGAGGGCCACGCCGTGGCCCCGGCGCCGCAACTCATGGAACAGCTGGATGGTGCCGAGTCGTAAGCCCTCGCGGAAGAGGCGAGCCAGTATGCGCTGCCCCAGAGATGTCTCGAGGGCAAAAGGCGCAGGAGTCCCTGGCACCAGCGTGTCGTCGATGTCGAACGATACGAGCACGGCGAAGTATGACGTCATGTTTACACGCCGACGACAGGACCTAAAAGTTTTAGCTCCTGTCTGGGTCGTGCGACGACAGAGGCTAACGTTTTTTGCCCCTGTCTGCGGGGGCGGACGACAGGGGCAAAACGTTTTAGACTCTGTTTGCGGCGTCAGGCGACAGAGGCTAAAAGTTTTAGCCCCTGTCTGCGGGTGGCCCAGACAGAGTCTAAAAGTTTTTGCCTCTGTCGTTTGAGCACGAAGCTCCGCTTAGAGTCTTTAGCACCAAGCGCGGAGGCGTCGCCTCAATCGCGCACTTTCTTGGCGATGATCTCGTAGTAGTGCCAGTGCTTCATGCGGCCACCGCCGGACTTCCGGTCGTCTTCGATCTCCTCGAAGACTTCGATCTCGAACTGGCTACCGAGCAAGGCTTCGGCCTGCTCCCGCGTGTGATGGGTCCGGTCCGGCCGCGCAGCCCAATCGTCGCGGTCGCCGAAGAGGTGGCCGGCGAAGCGGCCGCCGACGGCGAGGGCATCGACCAGTTGGCGCCAGGACGAGTCGAAGTCGTCGGGATGGGCGAAGGGGAGGGCGAAGCCGGCGAAGACGAGGTCGACATCGTCGTCCCAGGTGGCTTGGTGGAAGGGCGCGACCTCGGTGCGGAGGCGGTTTGCGAGCTCGGGCGGGAGGTCTTTGCGCAGCGCCTCGATGGCGGCGGGCTCGGTGTCGAAGGCGTGGACGGCGATGCCTTCCGCCAACAGGTACAGGGTGTCGATGCCGCTGCCGCAGCCGGCGTCGACCGCCTGGCCTACCGATCGACCTTCTTCGGCGAAGCGCTGCAGGGCGTCGAGCAGCACGGGCCGCGGCGGACGCTTGGCGGTGCGTTCGTAGTACTTCTTCCAGTTCGTCGGAGGGGGCTCGTCGGCCCAGGCGATGGACGCGGGGAGCCCACTGCAACCGGCCAAGATCAGGATGAATGCGGTCCGTTGCAGTGCTCTCGGGGTGGGTTGCATGAAATCTCCTAGATTTTCGGCCGGCTCTCTCGGTCGCCTGATGCTGCCTACGAAATTCTCTACGGAAAAGATGCGGAAAAGACGACAAAACCGGGGTTCCGTTCCGCTGAGTTAGCCTGCTAAACTTTACCGCTCTATCTCAACAATGGAGGTCCGATCATGCCGAACATCCGCTCGTGCCCGTACAGCTCTGTCTGTTTGACCCTCGCGGTGATCGCTCTACTCTCGGTCACCCCGGTGGAGGGGGCGAC
>JBCCGX010000266.1:0-10108 GCA_039029035.1 Acidobacteriota bacterium
AGCGGCCAGGGAGGAGCGCACCTGGGGGATCGCTCTATACAAGACGAAGAGGCCGCGCCCCAGCTTGCAAAAGCTCTAGCTGGCAGCCCCTGTAGCTTGCAGAGACCTGCGAGGTGCAACTGCGAATGGGTCCTTCGAGCGAGAAACGTGCTTAACCTCTTTGGCAGATAAGTCAGTTGAGCCAGTGGTTGGCTCGACTGACTTATCCGATTAGTTGGTTAAGCCAATAATTAGCTTAACCGGCTCATCCGACTACCAGGTTAGGCTAGTGACTCGCTGAACCAGCTGATCCGAAAAGAAGGTTGAGCGAGTGACTCGCTTAGCCTCCTTCACGGATAAGCCGGTTGAGCCAGTCACTGGCTCAACCGGCTTATCCAGTGAGCCGGTCAGGCCAGTCACTGGCTTAACCAACTGAACTGAGAAGCTGGTTGAGCGAACGACCAGCTTGACTAGAGCCCGTCGTACAGCCGCCGATACAGCCTGTGGCCATGGTGGCTGAAGGCCTCGAAGTAGCCCGAGTACCACTGACAGAGCGCCACGCCAGCGGCGAGCGACGCACGCACATCGGCCGCGCCTTCGATACCGCCGGTGCGGATGACGTGAAACTCCCGATCGGGCGCCAGCTCCTGCAACGCTGCCACCGCAGCCTTCGCCAGGCACAAGGAGTCGGCCTTGAGTGGCCGGCCGCTGACGCCGCCGCCGAAGCTGCGGGTGAAGTAATCATAGAGAGCGATCTCGGCGGGGTCGAGCTGCTGCCGATGCCGATCGTAGGCGATGGACGTGTTGCCGAAATTGACGCCGTCGAAGCCGAGGCCTGCGAGCACCGCCACCAGCTCGGCCACATCGTTGACGGCGGTGTCGCAGGAGAGCTTGACGATCACCGGCAGGACACGCTGCCTGTGCTCCAGGTAGTGCTCGGCGACATAGGCCAACCGTGTGCGCATCGCTTCCAGGCCACCGGGATCCTCCGCCGTGTTGGGGCAGCTTTCGTTGATCTCCAGGAAGTCGATCCCAGCCGCCTCGTAGTGCTGAAGAGCCACAGTCAGTTGCTCGAGCTTCTCTTCCTCACTCAGATGGGGGTCGGGAGAAGTCGCGGCGCTGGCGCCGAGGGGGCAGCCATCGACCGGCTTCGAGCGCTGCAACCGCCGAGCGACCTCGCGATGCCCCGGATTGGGAAGACCGAGCCAGTTCGACGCCGCCCCCGATCGCGGGTAGGGCGCAAAAGGCCTCGCGATCCCGTGCTTGCGATTACCGAGCCGCCGGCGTTGGGTCGTGGTCCCGGCCAGGTAGGCGCCGGCGCCTTGCCGCGCCGCCAGCCTGTAGCCCTCGCCCTGCTTGAACATACCTGCGGCATTGAGCAGGGGCGAACGGAAGCGCAGGCCCCAGAGGATGCGCTCGAGCCCCTCCGGCACCGCCTGAGGTCGCGGTCGCTGGGCTGCCAACGAGGCGATGAACCGACCGCGACTGTGCGAGTAGAGCCGGACCGCCAAGGTCGGCGGCAACCGAGTCAAGAGCGGCCGCAGCCTCGATTCCCAGGCGGCGAGGAACTCGACGTACATGCCCCGCGCTAACTGCTGCGCGGGCGCGGTACCTTGATGCGCCGCTTCTCCGGATCGCGCGCCGGGCGGAAGAGGATCGCCACCCGGCCGATCGCGCCGACCAGCGCCGCGTCCAGGCCGGCCCCGATCTCTTCGCTGATGCGCCGCCTCTCGTCGCGGTCGGCGCCCAGCTTGATCTTGATCAGCTCGTGGCTCTCGAGCGCTTCGTCGAGCTCGGCCAACACCCCATCACTCAATCCACCGCGGCCAATCCGGACCACCGGTTGGAGACTGTGGGCCAGGCCGCGCAGGTGCTTCTTCTGGAAGCCGGTCAGGCTGCTCATCAGGTGCTCCGTCGCAGAATATCGTGCTCGGCTTCGATCCGGTCGTACAGGTTGATCACCTGCCGCACATAGGCTCGCTTCTCGGAATAGGTCCCGGGAAAGAAGCTGCGCTTGAAGCCATAGATGATGATGTTGCGCAACTCGGCCGGCGAGATTCGAAACGCCTGACAGGCTTGTTCGATCTCCTGGGTGACAGAGGTCCGCGAGATCAGGCGGTTGTCGGTGCACAGCGTGACCGACAGCTTGTCGTGCATCATGCGACCGAAAGGATGGTCCTCGACCTTGCGCAGCTCCGGCATGGTCTGCATGTTGGACGTGATGCACACCTCGAGAGTGATTCGGCGATCGGCGATGTACTCCGCCAGCCGCCGCACGTAACGTTCCGGATCCTCTTCGTCGTGCACCAGGTTGCTCGAGTAAAGGTGGGTGCCATGGCCGATGCGGTCGGTATTGAGCCGGGTAATGGCCTGGAACATGCTCTCCGGACCGTAGGCTTCGCCGGCATGGACCGTCGCCTTCATGAAGTGGCGTTTGACGTACTCGAAAGCCGCTTCGTGATCCTGCGCCGGATGACCGGCCTCGGCCCCGGCCAAGTCGAAGGCCACCACCGGCAGCCCCGTGCGGTCGCGCACTCCGACCACCGAACGAGCGAGAGCCATCGAGGCGACGCCGTAGACTTCCTTGGCAGGGAAATGGTCGAGCGCCGCCAGCAGGTTCTTGAAGTAGGGCGCGAAACCGCCGGTGAACATGCGCATGGCGCAGGCAATGATGCCGTAGCGGAAGGGCGGAATAGCGCCGGTGCGAACGGCTTCGGTGGCCTCGTGCTCGCGGCGAGCGCGATCGAGCCCGCGGTCGACCGCGGCGATGATCTGGGCCACATCGAGCCCCGGGCGGACGTGGAGTTGCGGCGCGAACCGCACCTCCATGTAGAGAACGCCTTCCGCTAGACAGTCGTCGGCCAGCTCGTAAGCCACCCGCTCCAAGGCCTCCTCGTCACACAGTACCGGCGAGGTGTAGGCAAAGCCGTGCAGATAGTCCGGCAGATCGCGGTAGTTCTCCTTGAAGACCAGCTCGAGCAGGCCTTCCGAGGAATAGGAAGGCAGCTTGACATCACGCTCCTTGGCCAGCTCGATCAAGGTCGGCAGGCGCAGGGAGCCGTCCAGGTGGACGTGCAGATCGGTCTTTGGCAGAGCGGCGAGAAACTCCTTCGGATAGGGGCTCGGATTGAGATCGGTCATGGCAGTCTCCTCATCGGCCAAGCATGTCAGGAATCGGGTGTGAATGCATCTGCCAGGCCGATCGATCCGGCCTCCATGGTCCGATCCGCTAGGGTCAACAAGCCGCATCGCTCGATTCCTGGCCCATCTCGTGCTACCATTCGCCCGGCCTCGTACGCGCGAGCCCTCCTGCCGAGCCCGGCCGTGAGCCCCACAGACTGTATGAGCTCCACAGACTGTAATCAGCGAAGGCTGTGAGCCAAGAAGACTGTGAGCTCCACAGACCGCGAGCCGCCTGCATTGTCTAGAAACTTCAGCCCGATCACAGATTATTGCCCGGCCGAATCGAGTCTCAGGTCGAATCGAGATCACCGTAAGTCCCGGCATACCGCGTTTTCCGACGCACCGTGATTCGGAGCTTCGGTTGGTGAATGCCGCAAACCCGATGACCAGCCATACCGCCACGGATACCGCTGCCCTTTCGCTGACCCGCGAAGAGGTCCTTGCAGACTACCGACTGGCCTACCAGAGCCGCCAGGCGAGCCTCATCGGCCGCAAGGAGGTTCTCACCGGCAAGGCCAAGTTTGGCATCTTCGGCGACGGCAAAGAGATCCCTCAGCTCGCCATGGCCAAGGCCTTTCGCCCCGGCGACGTCCGCTCCGGCTACTATCGCGACCAGACCTTCATGCTGGCCGCTGGCCTGACCACCCTGGAAGAGCTTTTCGCTCAGCTCTATGCCGACCCCGACCCACGGCGCGAGCCGGCCTCGGCAGGGCGGCAGATGAACGCCCACTTCTCCACCCCGACCCTGGACGTAGATGGCTCGTGGAAACGCCTGTCGGACCGCCCCTTCTCCAGCGCCGACACCTCCCCGACGGCCTCACAGATGCCGCGCCTGGTCGGGCTCGCCTATGCCTCGCGGCTCTACCGCGAGCTCCCCGAGATCGCCCACATGGAGACCTTTTCGCACCACGGTGACGAGATCGCCTTCGGCACTATCGGCAACGCCAGTTGCGCCGAGGGCATGTTCTGGGAAGCGATCAACGCGGTCGGCGTCCTGCGCTCGCCGCTCCTGATGTCAATCTGGGACGACGAATACGGCATCTCGGTGCACAACGAGCACCAGATCACCAAGCAGGACCTCTCGGCGCTGCTCTCAGGCTTCCGACGTCTGCCCGGCGACACCTCTGGCTACGACCTCTACACCGTCAAGGGTTGGGACTACCCGACACTGGTCGAGACCTATCTGCGCGCCGCCAAGATCGTACGCCAAGAGCACGTGCCGGCACTGATCCACGTCATCGAGATCACCCAACCCCAGGGGCACTCCACCTCCGGTAGCCACGAGCGCTATAAGTCCGAGGCGCGCCTGGAGTGGGAGCGCGAGCACGACTGCATCGCCAAAATGCGCCAGTGGATCCTGGCCGAGGGGTTGATCTCAGAAGCCGAGCTGGAAGACATCGAGCGCCAGGAATCCGAAGCGGTGCGGGCGGCGCAGCGTCGCGCCTGGAAGAGCTTCATGCAGCCGATCCAGGACGAGCGCACCCGGCTTCTCGGCCTGATCGACGGCCTTGCCCAGCAATCGCAGCACCGGCAGGAGATCGAGCGCCTGACCACCACCCTGGGCCGGGTCCCCAACCCGGTGCGTCGCCACCTGGCGAGCGCCGCTTGGGACGTGCTTTACACGGTGCGCGACGAGGATCTGCCGGCCAAAGCAGCGCTGCTCACTTGGAGCCGCCAGTTAGACGACCAAGGGCGCGAGCGCTACAGCTCCCATCTGCACAGCCAATCGGCCCGTCGCGCCCTGGCCATTGAAGCGGTCGATCCGATCTACGCCGAAGACGCCCCGCTGCTGCGCGGCTACGAGATCTTGAACCGCTGCTTCGACACCGCCTTCGATCGCATGCCGGAGCTCATCGCCTTCGGCGAAGATGTCGGCCAGCTCGGCGACGTCAACCAGGGGATGTCGGGGCTGCAGCAGAAGTACGGCGAGCTGCGAGTCTCCGACACCGGTATTCGCGAATGCACCATCCTCGGTCAGGCCATCGGCATGGCGATGCGGGGCTTGCGGCCAATCGCCGAGATCCAATACCTCGACTACTTGCTCTATGCCCTGGAGATCGTCTCCGACGATCTGGCGACGGTGCGCTACCGTACCCGTGGTACCCAGATGGCGCCGGTGATCGTGCGGACCCGCGGTCATCGCCTGGAGGGTATCTGGCATAGCGGCTCGCCGATGTCGGGTATTCTCGGTCTGGTGCGCGGCGTCTATGTCTGTGTTCCGCGCGACATGACCCAGGCGGCGGGCTTCTACAACACCCTCTTGCAGTCTGATGACAGCGCGATCGTGATCGAGGTCCTGAACGGGTACCGCAGCAAGGAGAAGCTGCCTGCCAACCTTGATCAGATCGCTATTCCCCTGGGCGTCCCCGAGATTCTGCGCCCGGGCGACGACCTCACTTTGGTCACCTACGGCGCTTGTTGTCGGATCGCTCTCGAAGCGGCCGACAAGCTCGCCAGTGTCGGCATCGAGGTCGAAGTGATCGATGTGCGGACCCTGCTACCGTTCGATCTTGCAGGGATGATTGCAGAATCGCTCCAGCGCACCAACCGCGTCGTCTTCCTCGACGAAGACGTCCCCGGCGGCGCCAGCGCTTACATGATGCAGCAAGTGCTCGAAACCCAGGGAGGCTACGCCTGGCTCGACAGCGAGCCCCGCACCCTCTCGGGCAAAGAGCACCGGCCGGCCTACGGCTCCGACGGTGACTACTGGTCGAAGCCCAATGCCGAACAGATCTTCCAAACCGTCTACGAATTGATCCACGAGGCTGAACCTGAACGGTTTCCCATCTTTTATCGCTGAGACCCTTGCGACACCGCCAAGACCCTCCGTACAGCACGCTCTCACGCGTGTCGTCGGCGGATCGATGGTGATCCTAGCCGGCGCGGGCCTGACCCTCGCCACGCACCGGGAAAGTCGCCCGACAGGTCTCGCCGTTCGCGCCTCGCCTCGCCACGGTGCCGCTATCTCGCGGTGCCGGACGAGCTCTCACTCTAAAGAGCGGCGCCCGGAGCCCGCAATGGCGCTCCGGCCGCTCGGAGGTACGTACTCTCTTGACTACCAGAATGTTGATCAACGCCCAGCGCACCGAGCAGGTTCGCGTTGCGGTCGTCGAAGGCAACGATCTCAAGGACTATCAGGTCGAGATCGCCGACAAGAACCTCTGCCGCGGCAACATCTACCGTGGCATCGTCGCCAACATCCAGCCTAGCCTGGCCGCCGCTTTCATCGATATCGGCGAGGATCGCCACGGCTTCCTGCCGGTAGCGGACGTCCAACCCGAGGCTTACCACAAGCAGCCCCCCAAAGGGGACGCCAAGCGACCGCGCATCGACCAGGTGCTGGAGCGCGGCAAGCCGATTCTGGTTCAGGCAACCAAAGACTCCGGCGGTACCAAGGGCGCGGCGCTGTCGGCCAACGTCGCCCTCGCCGGCCGCTACCTGGTGCTGACTCCGTTCGACGAGGTGAGCGGCATCTCGCGCAAGGCCGAGGACGACAAGAGCCGCAAGACGATTCGCAAGCGCCTGGCCAAGCTCAACCTGCCCGATGGCCATGGCGTCATCGTCCGCACCAACGGACTGGAGCAGAACCAGACCACCCTGACCCGCGACCTCAACGCCCTGCTGCGTATGTGGAAGAAGGTCAACGCCGAATACGGCAAAGGTCGCGGGCCGCGACTGCTCTACAGCGACCAGGACCTGATCGTCCAAGCTCTGCGCGACTATCTCGATTCCAAGATCGCGGAAGTCATCGTCGACGATGACGACGTCTTTGACAAGGCCAACACCTACATGCGCGCCTTCATGCCGCGCTCGAAGACCCGCCTCATACGCTACCGGGAGCGCCTGCCACTGTTCACCCGCTACGGGCTCGAGCAGCAGATCGACGGCATCTACCAACGTCGCTCCCCCCTACCTTCCGGCGGCTCCCTGGTCATCGACGGCACCGAGGCCCTCACTGCTATCGACGTCAACTCCGGTCGCGCCACCCAGCGCGGCAACCACGACGAGTCGATTCTCTCGGTCAACATCGAGGCGGCCAAAGAGGTCGCCCGTCAACTGCGCCTGCGCGACATCGGCGGCCTGGTGGTCATCGACTTCATCGACATGCGCACGCGCAAGCACCAGTCGAAGCTCGAGAAGACCATGCGCGACGCGATGAAGGTCGACAAGGCGCGCTACAGCGTCGGCCGGATCAGTCCCAACGGTCTGCTGGAGATCAATCGCCAGCGGATCAAGCAGGCTCTGCACCAGCGTACCCAGCGACCGTGCCCCACCTGCCACGGCGCCGGCTCCATTCCGAGCCCCGAGTTCGCCGCCGCCAACCTGCTCGGCCGTCTCGAAGCCCGCGTCGCTCCCGGCATGATCGAGAAGGCGACCGTCGCCGTCCATCCGGAGATCGCCGACGCCCTGCAGAATCACTATCGGGCACGACTGGTCGCTCTGGAGCAAGAGCTGGAGCTACAGATCGAGGTCATCTCCGCCACCAACTTCCACCGTACCGACGAGCGCATCGACTACCAACAGCGCGAGAAGGCCGTCGTGCCGAAGACCGTACCCGCGCTGACCTCCTCCGACCTTGCGACCGAAGACCCTCAGAAGCTCGACAACCAGGGCGACGAGCCTGTCGAAAAGGAAAAGCGTCCGCGCAAGCGTCGCCGGCGCCGCAAGAGCGCCAAGGCCAAAGAGAAAGAGAACCAGCAGGCTGCTGACAACAAGACCGCCGAGAGCGAATCGCCCGATAAGTCGGACGACGCGACGAGCGACGACACGGCACCTGACAAAGTAGCCGCCGACGCTGCGGGTAACGGCAAGCCCTCGCGCACCCGGCGGCGGCGACGCGGCGGCCGACGGAATCGCAAGAAGGCACCCAGCGAGGGCGATCAACCCGCACCGGCGCAGCCGCCAGCAACGCCAGCCGACACGGCACCACCCGCCGACGCCGCGCCACCCGCCGACTTCATACCGCCCGCCGTACCACCAGCCCCCGCCTTCGACGACGCCAACGACTGGAACGTCGGCATGTTCAACGACGCACTGGGGCCGGCAGGCGCCACACCAGCGGCCAGCGACGCCGAGAAGCCCGAACCCAAGAAGCGGCAACGGCGTAAACCCACTGCCCCGACCGACGGCGAAGCGCCCGCCAAACCGCGTCGCCGCAGACGCACCGCAAAGCCCACCAGCGACGAAACCCAACCCACCGGCAAAGACGCCTGGCAATCCCCCCTCGCCATGGGCCAGGACACCTCCGAAGCCCCCCCCGCCCGCCGCTCCCCTCTGCGCCGCGACCGCAGCACCCTACGCTGGCAATGGTGGGGCGGCGACTCCGAAGAACCCACCGTTCCCGAGCCCCCCGCAATCAAGAGCTCCGACGAGCCGTGACTTTGCCCGCCGACGCGCTTGTAATAGCATCACGTCGTCGGGCCCAACCTCGACCCAGCCCATTCCGGGATCGTCTAATGGCAGGACGTCAGCCTTTGGAGCTGATTATCTAGGTTCGAATCCTAGTCCCGGAACCAACGATCTTTACTCCCGCCTACTCCCGTTTCCTCCAGACTACGCTAACTGGTTGACCATAAAGCACTTACCGCCTTAGAGTGGGAGCATGGTCGACGCTGGCTTACGCCCCGTTACTCTGCCAGTTGGTTGCTCTACGGTTGCTCAAGCTCTGAGCAACCGCCCTGAGCCCATCCACCAGAACCCACTCTGGGAGCTGGCGCCATGAAGGTCCGGCTCAACAAGCGGACCATCGACGAAGCAGTCTACAGGGGACCCGGCGGCTGCTACCTCTGGGATCTGCAGCAGCCTGGATTCGGTGTACGCATCTACCCCACCGGCGCGAAGTCCTTCGTCGTTTCCTACTGGATCAACGGCCGCAGGCGCTTCTACACGCTCGGACGCTACGGCAGGATCACCCTACCCCAGGCCCGAGAAGCCGCCCTGGAGGTCTTTCTCCAAGTCCACCGGGGCGAAGATCCGTCCGCCAACCGACAGGCAGCGCATCAAGCGCCCACCGTCGCCGATCTCGCCGTCCGACACATCAAAGACCACGCCCGGATCAATAACAAGCCGCGCAGCGTCAAACGGGCTCGGCAGCTCTGGGACAGCTCCATCCTGCCGAAGCTCGCCAAGCGTCGAGTCAAAGACGTGCAGCGGGCCGATATCGCCAGGTTGGTCGCCGACATGGCTGACCGTCCGGCGATGGCCAACAAGGTGATCTCGCTGCTCTCGAAGTCCTTCAACCTGGCTGAAGTTTGGGGCTGGCGCTCCGAAGGTACCAACCCCTGCCGCCACATCCAGCGATTCAAGGAAGAGAGCCGCGAACGCTACCTCTCGGAGCAAGAGCTTGGCCGACTCGGCGAGGCACTCACTGAGGCCGAGCAAAACTGGGGCACCTCACCGCATGCCATCGCCGCCATCCGCCTGCTGATCCTCACCGGCTGCCGGAGCGCAGAGATCCTGACCCTGAGATGGGCCGAGGTCGATTTCGAGCGCCGATGCCTCCATCTCTCCGACTCCAAGACCGGCAAGCGCACCGTGATGCTCAACACCGCCGCCCTCAAGGTCCTGGCTGGCATCGAACGCTTCGACGACAACCCTTACGTCATCGTCGGAGCGAAACCCGGATCTCACCGCAGTACGCTGCAGAACGTCTGGCCACAGATCTGCCGCGAAGCCCAACTCGAGGATGTCCGCTGTCATGACCTGAGGCACACCCATGCCTCAGTCGGTGTCAACGCGGGCTTGAATCTCCCGGTCATCGGCAAGCTACTGGGTCACACCAAGATCACGACGACTCAGCGCTATGCCCACCTCGCCGACGATCCACTGCGCCAGGCGAGTGAGCAGATCGGGGCAACCTTGGCGGCATCGATGAGTGGACAGCCGAAGGCGACAGTCAAAGAAATCCGGCCGGCTCGATATCTGACGCTTACTAAGGAGTCTGCCG
>JBCCGX010000267.1:0-10099 GCA_039029035.1 Acidobacteriota bacterium
CGAACGTCTCGGGCCCCAGCTCCACCACCGCTTCATCCTCCGTCACAGGTTCGCCGACGACGGCATGGGCCGAGCGCAACCCGCCGAGCCACCAGCGCCGATCTGCCAGGTAGATCAGATCCCCGGGCCGCGTCTCGAGAGCCTGCAAGACCGGCGGCGACAGGCCCACCACCGGCAATTGACCGTCACCCCGCCGTGGCGCCTCGGTCTCGACGGCCCGAGGTAGCGCCAGGGCGGCACGGCTATCCCCTTCGCGCCCCGGTGAGCCCTTGTACTGCTCGATCGCCTCGGCGATCGTTCCCCACACCAACCCGCGTTGCTTCTCGGCCGGCTCCGGCTTGGTCAGGAGTGTCGTGACGACGCCGATCCCGAGACTGACCACGAGGCCGAAGAATGCCCGCATGAACTTGTACTGCCCCATACCGGCGAAGAGGCCTTCCCCAGCCTCGCTCATCGGCACGCCATGGGCGAAGGGCCGAATGACCTCGGGCACGAAAAGTGAAAAAACCACCGCCGCCATGCCACCGACCAGGGTGAAGAGCGCCGCCCGTCGGCTGAAGCGGCGCCAGAAGACCGCCAACATGAGGGTTACCACCAGCGGTGGCGTGACCGCCGCGGTGAAGGCGCCATGGGCCTCGTAGATCGTCTTGAAGCCCATGAAGACCGGCACCATCAGTATGCCGATGACAGCCACCGCCAACGAGGTGATTCGCGCCACCTTGAGCAGCTCGCGCTCGCCGGCCTGGGGCCGGATCAGTGGCCGGTAGACATCGTTGACTGCGATCGCTGCCACCGCCGTGATCAAGGTGTCGATGGTCGACATCAGCGCCGCGGTCAAGGATGCCAGAATGAGACCGAACATACCTGGCCGGCTGAGCAGCTCCGAGGCAATGAAGAACGCCTCGTCCGACGCCATCTCCGGCAGCACCCCGGCCTGCACCATCGCGCGCGCGATCCAACCGCCGCAGCCGGTGACGATGGCGGCGATAGGCATCAGGATCAGCACGACCGCAAACATCGCCTTGCGTCCATCGGCGACCGAGCGAGCCGACAGAAAGCGCATGATGACGCCCTGGTTGAGGAAGTAGAACATCGCCGTGTTGGCGATGCCATCTTGCCAAAAGATGCCGATCGACGGGAACGACGGATCCTGGTTGAAGTTGGGGAAGGCCAGGCGATGGCTGCGCGGTAGATGCCCCCAGAACGCGTCGAAGCCGCCCAGATATTGGGCGCCCACGAAGAGCAGCAGCAGGCCGGTGGCGAGCAACATCAATCCCTGGAACAAGTCGGTCATGATGACGCTGGTCTGGCCGCCAGCGGTGACGTAGATCGCCGAGATCGTCGCCACGACGCACGCCGCCGTCCAGATCGGCCAACCGAGCAGGATGTTCAGCACCTTGCCCATGGTGAAGAGATTCACCCCGACATAGCCGATCAGGTAAAGCAGAATGAAAGCAGTCACCCAACCCCTCACGCTGCGATCGAAACGCCGCTCGAAGTACTCGGGGATCGAGGTGACCCGCGAGAAGTAGAGAATCGGCAGCCAGCCGAAGATCAACAGAGGCAGCCACAGCCAGTCATTCGTGTAGGTCTGGGCGCTGCCGAAGCCGAACCGATAGCCCGCCTGGGAGTACTTGACGAAGCTGTAGGACCCCACCACGGTGGCGATCAGGCTGAAGGTGATGATCCACCAGGGGAAGCGCTGGCCACCGAAGAAGAAGTCCTTGAGGGTCTTCTGACGCCGGCCGAACCAGGTGCCAATGGCCAGGATGGTGAGGAAATAGGCCACCACGATCCCGTAATCGAGGCTCGTTCCGAGACGCTCCGGGCGCAAGCCGTCGCCGCGGTAAGGCACCGGCTCGGCCACGGTCATCGAGCCGTATTGGAGGTAGCCCTGGACGAGGCAGAACGCCAGCGCCACACCACACACGGCCAACAGATTTCGCAGCCGTGCTCCCGACAGGCCGACGTAGCCGTGGCGCGTCGCAACCGCCAAGCCGGCGAGGAAGAACAGCAGGCCGACGGTGTACTGATAAAAATAGGTTTCCATAGTCGGGCTCCTATACTACCGGTAGCCGGAGCAGCAGGTGTAAAGACCGCACCGCGGACGGCCCCCGACCGATCCGCCTTGCCGCCGCCCTTCCCAGCCGGCACGAAAAGAGCGCAGACCGCGAGCGCATCGGCGCCAGTCTCCTGGATCGCCCCGCCAGGCCGTGACAGAATATTCCTACACGTGCACGCACCCGGAGGCTCGAAGCGATGGCGAGCTCGATCTCAGTCGACTCTCTGCCCGGTCTACCCTTCCGGGCCTTGTTCGAACGCACCCGCGACGCGGTGTTCCTCTACGACCTCGAGGGCAAGATCCTCAAGGTCAACCAGGCCGCTCTGCGCCTCTCCGGCTATTCGGAGGAGGAGCTCATCGGCCGTTCCATGGTGGATACCACAGCGCCGCACGAGCGCCAGCGGGCAGCCGAGGCTTTCGCAGCGCTGCTCCGCGGTGAGGCCCGAGAGCCGTACGAGCGGGTGGTCCGCCGCAAGGACGGTCGCGAGCTGATTATCGAGATCAGCGCGACTCTGGTCCGCGATCAAGACGGTGTGCCACACCACGTCCAGAGTGTCGCGCGCGACATCACTGAGCGCAAACGAGCCGAAGCAGCGCTACGGGAGAGTGAAGAGCGCTATCGCACCCTGGTCGAGAACGCACCGGAGGCCATCGTAGTACTGGACACCGACAAGGGCCACTTCGTTCAGGTCAACGAGAATGCGCTGCGCCTGTTCAAGGGCAGCCGTGACCACCTCTTGTGCATCGGCCCGCTCGAGCTGAGCCCACCGCGCCAGCCCGATGGACGCTCGGCGGATGAAGCCTCGGCGGAACACTTCGCAAACGTCATGGGCGGCGGGACACCGAGTTTCGAATGGCTGCACCGCGATCTCGAAGGCAAGCTGATCCCCTGTGAAGTCCGACTCGTGCAGGTGAGTGCCGCCCATCCCAACTTGATTCGTGGCAGCATCACCGACATCAGCACACGTCGGCGCCTGGAGCGCGAGCGGCGCGAGCTCGAGGCCCAGGTGCAACGCGCTCAACGACTCGAAAGCCTCGGTGTGCTGGCCGGCGGGATCGCCCACGACTTCAACAACCTGCTGGTCGGCGTGCGCAGCCACGCCACACTGGCGCTGGAGGAGCTGTCGGCTGACCACCGGCTACGCCGGCGCCTGGAACAGATCGACCTAGCGGCTCGTCGAGCCTCGGAGCTGACCCACCAGTTGTTGACCTATGCCGGCCAGGGTCCGTCGAAACCGGAACGAGCCGATCTCAACGAGCTCATTCCCGAAGTCGAGACCTTGCTCGGCGCGGCGGTCTCCAAACGCACCCGATTGCGCTACGAGTTGGCTCGTGAACCCCTCTTCGTATGGGGCGATCGAGGTCAGATCCAGCAGGTGGCGATGAATCTCATCACCAACGCGTCGGAAGCCATGGCTGAAAAGGGTGGCACCGTCACCGTTCGGACGAGAGCCGAGACTATCGATGGCATCGTGTCCGCGTTGCCCGATCCCGCCACCGAGCCAACATCGGACGCTGGCCTCTACCATGTCCTCGAAGTCACCGACGAAGGCCCCGGTATGGACGAGGAGACCCAGAGCAGAATCCTCGAACCCTTCTTCAGCACCAAGTTTCCCGGCCGCGGGCTCGGGCTCGCAACGGTATCGGGCATTGTCCGCAGTCACGAAGCGCGGCTCAGCATCGAATCGAGCCCAGGCCAAGGGGCCACCTTCACGATCTACTTCCCGCTCGCGCAGCCGCCCGAGTCAACTGCCGAGCCGGCACCGGCCAACTCCAGCGAGTGGCGCGGCGAGGGCCAGATCTTGTTGGTCGAAGACGAAGCTCCCGTCCGCACGCTGCTCGACAGCCATCTCCGGCATCTGGGCTTCGCTGTCGTCGCCGCAGCCGATGGCCTCCAGGCCGTCGAGCTGTACCGGCAGCATCGGCTGAACCTCGTGGCGGTCGTCATGGACCAGACGATGCCGAGGATGGACGGAGTCGAGGCAGCCGCCGAGATGCAAAAGATCGGTGGCGACCTACCGATCTTGATGCTCAGCGGCTACGCTGAAGAAAGCATCATCAACGCCAACTCGGCCAGCGGCATTGTTGGCTTCCTACAGAAGCCTTTCAGCCACGACGACCTGCGCCGGGCTTTGCGCGACGTTCTGGGCTGATGCCTCAACCCCCTCCCGCATGGGCCGCCGGGCGAAGCGTAGCCGAGCTCAATCCCCGGTAGGGGATGCGTCAGCCTCGGCGAGCCGCGCCGCCATTTGTTGCGCAGCTTGATGCAATGACGCCTCGCCATCGAGGTAGGCCTGCCAGTCTTCTTCCAGCACCGGCAAGAAGGTGCCCCAGGCGCGGCGATAGAGCCCATTCGCATGGGCATAGGGTTCATAGGGTCCGAGACCTTCTCGGCGGTAGAGATCCTGGGTGACTCGCCCGGTGGTGTAGAACAGCAAGGCGTGCCAGAGATTGCGCGGCGTGGGCTGTCCCTGTTCAGCGAAAGCCTGGCGCAGTTCCTCGATCACCGTCCCCCGCCCCGGCCCGAGGATTCCGTGCGACGCCTCGTGGAAGACCATCTCCAGGGCTCCTTTGCCTTGGTAGTCGGCGCGGGTACTGGCGACCACGATGTGCACCGGCTCGATCGATGTATAGGCACCGGCCCAGTGGCCTTCGACCACCACATCGAGACGAATCGGCGTCGGCGGGAACGGATCGCCATAGAGTGCCTCCAGACGCCCGGCGATGGCATCACCCCAACGGCTGACCTCGCGCGCCGTGTGCTCGATCCAGCGCCGATTGCTAGCCTGGTGTGCCGGCCAAAGGTGCCAGCGATAAACCGGCTGCACCTTGGCGAGCACCGCGGCGTGCCGGGGCTCGAGGCCGAGGCCGTCGAACGAGGCGCCGCCATCGTGGCGAATCAACTGTCGTTTGATGGCATGCAGCGCCTCGCCGAAGAGTAGATCTTCACCCTCGAAGGCCTGGCGATAGTAATCGATCGCCTCCTCCACCACCTGGCGCTCTTCCTCGGTCAACGCCGCGGGCCACTGCGCCACCGGGCCACTTTTGCGGCTGTGAGGATGTGCCTTCCAGTAGAGAAAGTGATGTAGGTTGAGACCACAATGGGAATGAAACTCGAAGTATCGGCGCTTCTCGGCTCCCCTGTCGCTGGCGGCCGAATCCGCCGCAGCGAAGCTCACCGTCCCAAGCCCTCCAAGCATTCCGATCCAAAGCACGGTCCACGTCAACGTACGTTTGCCCTGTCCTTCCATGGCTGACCTCCCTGTCCGGACTTACGAGACGCAGTGGTGTTGCGTCTAAGAGTTCTAAAAATTAGTGCTTGACAAATCGACAGCGTTAACCGACACTATCGGCCGTCATGAGACTCTCGCGCATCTACCCAAAATCTGCGGTCAATTTTTTGACCCGCAGAAACGTGGCTGAACAGGCTGCGGCAATCTTGCCTTGTGCCTGGATATCTGCTCTGCCGTCTTTCGAGACGTCTTCAGATTCAAGCCCACGGCAGCCGGAGGTATGCGCGAGATAAACCTTTTCCAACTCGCGAAATAAAACCCCCTCCGGCGTCCCGCTGAGGGGGTTTTTTTATTGCCGTTGGGAAAACGGTACCACCTTCACTGAACAGTCGAAGGATCAGGTGAGGTGTACCTTCACAAAGCAAGGGGATAAAAAAATGAACAAACTGCACGTCAACGTCGGCACCATCGGTCACGTCGATCATGGCAAGACCACGCTCACCGCGGCGATCACAGCCGTCCAGGCTGCGGTGGTCGGCGGGCGTGCGGTGGCCTTCGACCAAATCGACAAGGCACCGGAGGAGCGCGAGCGTGGGATCACCATCGTGGCAGCCCATGTGGAGTACGAGTCGGCCTCGCGCCACTACGCACACATCGACTGCCCGGGTCACGCCGACTATGTCAAGAACATGATCACCGGCGCGTCGCAAATGGACGGCGCGATTCTGCTGGTGGACGGCTCGCAAGGGCCGCAGCCGCAGACTCGGGAGCATGTGCTGCTGGCTCGGCAGGTCGGTGTCGAATCGATGGTCGTCTTCGTCAACAAAGTCGACGCGGCCGATCCCGAGCTGCTCGAGCTCGTGGTCCTGGAGGCCGCCGAGCTGCTAGCGGCCGAAGGCTACCCGGACGTCCCGATCGTACAGGGCTCGGCTCTGCAAGCGCTGCGCGCCATCGAGGGGGGACGTTTCGACGATCCGGCGGTGCGGCCGATCCGCCAGCTGGTGGAGACCCTCGACCGAGCGATTCCCGATCCGGTGCGCGATCTCGACGCGCCCTTCCTGATGCCGGTCGAGGACGTGTACTCGATCTCCGGTCGTGGCACGGTCGTTACCGGCCGGGTCGCTCAGGGCTTCGTTGCCGTCGGCGATCGGATCGAGATCGTCGGCCTGGTGGGCGACGGCGACGCGCCGCGCAGCGTGGTGGTCACCGGCACCCAAGCCTTCCACCGGGACGTGCCGCGGGCCGAGGCCGGCATGAACGTCGGGCTGCTCTTGCGTGGCGTCAAGCGCGACGAAGTGGTTCGCGGTCAGGTCATCTCGGCGCCGGGCTCGATCGAGCCGCACCGTGGCGGCCGGGCCGAGCTCTACGCCTTGAGCACCGAGGAGGGTGGGCGTACCACGCCTTTCGGTATCGGCTATCGACCGCAGTTCTTCTTCGGCACCACTGACGTCACCGGCGATGTGGTGGCTCTCGACGGTGTCGATCTCGTGCTACCCGGCGATCGGGCGACGGTCGACTTCGACCTCCAGCGTCCGATCGGGCTCGAGGTCGGCATGCGCTTCGCGGTGCGTGAAGGCAGCCGTACTGTCGGCGCCGGCATCGTAACCGCCGTCCACTGACGGCTGTCCACTGATGGGGTGCGAGAACCGGGGGCGGGCTGGGATCGCCCCTGGCTCTCGCACCGACTGCTGCGTCCTCTGGCGGCAGACCTCCGGTTGGTCGAACAGACCTCGAAAACTCTCCGCGATCTGGTTGACACTGTTTCTCCAGCCGCAACGCGTTAGGAGTTAAGTCGTCGCATTCAGGAGTCATCTGACTCCGGTGAGAGAACACCCCAATCAGTAAGGAGAGATGACCATGCTGAAGAAGATCACCCTCTTGGCCTTGCTCTTGCTCGCCGTTCCAGCCTTTGCGGCCGACACGGATACGGCACTCTCGGAACCGGCGGCGGCCGAGGACGTCGAGAGCACCCCGCAGGCAGTGGAAGCGATCGAACAGGAGCTGCCAGGTGCCAAGGCCGAAATGCAGCTCGCCGGCGGCGGTCGCTGCCTGTCCTGGGCCATCGACTGTGGCAGCAGCACGGGTGGCTGTGGCGGCCGGCCCTTCTGGTCCAGCTGTAACGGCGGTGCCGGTGTCTGCGTCGAAGCCTGCGACAGCTTTGCCAGCGGCGGCACGGTCTGCGAGTGCTGGAGCGTCGGATTCGCCGAATTCGGCGAAGGAGAGTTTCAGATCGCGCAGTTCCTGGCCGCCAACCAACGGCCTCAGTGCGACAAGTCGAGCAAGATCTCAGACGCCGACTGAGCCCCGCCCTGGTGCACCGGGTCGCAACGACGCGACCCGGCTGATCTCCGAACGCCCTTCCCGTGCAGCGGGAAGGGCGTTCTTGTTTTTGAGCCGATGCAGTCTCCTGGTCGCCACATGGCGGTTTTCGCCTCGGGATGCCGTACTCCCCTGTTGAGCCTTCGGATCGTTCCCGCCACGACGATCTACGCTCGACTCTCTCGGGGGTCCTCCCCGGCCTACTCCACACCACGACTGATACACCGCCGTGCCTCGCGTACGGCAAAGGAGACGTGTCCCCATGACAACCCTACTCCTGTCCGCGGGCCTCCGCGGCAGACGCTGCATCCTGACCGTGATTCTGATCGCATCGATGCTCTTCGGCCCCACCGACTTGATCGCCCAGACCGGCTGTGTCGGGCCGGCCGGCGAAACCCAGGTCGCCGTCGACCTGATCCGCGACGCCCTCGGCACCCCGATCGTCGAATCGACCGACAAGACACGCCGTGAGTACGCTCACATCACCTCGGGCCTGCGCGACGCCCTCGGGCTGACCGTGCCCAGCGACCCCGACGACGACGTCCGGCCGCAGATTCGGGTGATCGTCGAAACAGACAACAGTGGCCTGCGCAGCACCGCCAACTTCACCGTCGAATCGGTGATCACCGACTCGGCCCTGCGGGTGGAGATCTACGACGTCGATCCGGGCGAAGGCTCGACCGACGAAGACAGCGGGACTTTCAAGCTGTTCGGCGCCGGTGGATTCGATGCCGCCGCCACGCTCAACGTTCACGCCGCGGCGCCGAGCCGCAGCGAAGTCGACGACAACGGCACCACCACCGTGACGCAGAACTTCTGTGAGCCCGACGTCAATCACGCCGCCGGCGATGCTAACGAAGTCTATGGCTTCTTCGAAGAGGTCACCCTCGGCGCCAGCCGTGACTTCGCCCTGCTGGTGCCCCACGGCGGCCTGATCGAAGAAGAGACCGAGGCCCAGGTCGCTGAAATGGCGGCCGCCTTCGCGGCCCGCAACCAGCCGTTCAATGCCTGGCTGGCGACGGCCCACTGGGACGACGACGTGGCCTCGGAGCTCTTCCACATCACTTCCAAGGCCACCGATCCGCAGACTTACCCTGGCCTCGACGCGCTGCTCGACGCCGGCGACTTCGATTCGGTGGACGAGATCGAGTTCCAGTACGCCGCGTCGCTGCACGGCTTTGGCTCTTTCGATCGCCCCGGGCTCGTCCTGGGCGGCCGGGCGCCGCAAGAGATCAAATGCTACGTCGCACGGCAGATTCAGCAGCGGTTGATCAGCGAGGCCGAGCCGGCGATCGCCTACTACGTCTACGATTCCGATGGCGACTCGGACACCGCCCTCGATCTGCCCGACGGCGACGACGTCCGCATCACCGATCAACGGCCCGATGTCGGCCTCACCGGCCGCAGCTGCGACAACATCGTCAATCGCTTCACCCAAGACTCGGGCTGCGATGTCGGCCATGGTGGCATCCAGATCGAAGAATCTGCCGCCCTACGCGACGACGCCGCGCTGCGCCAGTTGGTGTCGGAGGAGATCGCCAACGGCTTCATCGACATGATCCTCGATCCCAACCTGGTCGATCCGGCGTCCACCACCTGGTGCGACGCCCTGGAGACCACTGCCACCGCCGGCCCCGGCCAGATCGGTGATCGAGTCTGGGTCGACCTCGACAACAACGGTGTCCAGGATCCGGGCGAAGCCGGCCGCGAAGGGGTCGCCGTGGAGTTGCTGGAGACTGGCGTGGTCGTTGCCAGCACCACCACCTCGGCCAGCGGTCAGTACCTCTTCACCGATCTCCCCTCCGCCACCTACACCGTGCGGTTCACCGCGCCCTCGGGCTTCACCTTCAGCCCAGCGAGCGGGGGTGACGAAGCCACCGACAGCGATGCCCTGGCGGGCGGCGAGACGGGAACGATCCTCATCGACCCTGGCGTCACCCGCCTCGACGTCGATGCCGGCCTGCATCCCGACGGCACTGCCGGCCAGATCGGCGATTTCGTTTGGCAGGACGACAATGGCGACGGCGTCCAAGATGCCGGCGAGGCCGGTCTTGCCGGTGTGCAGGTGGATCTCACCACCGCCCTCGGTACGGCGGTGGCCTCGACCACGTCGGACACCAACGGCGCCTACCTCTTCACCGGCTTGTTGCCGGGCGACTACGTGGTGACCTTCTCCGCCTCGGACTGGGTGGCGACCACACCGAGCCACGTCGGCCCCTTCCCGCTCGCCGCCGATGCGGTCGACCTCAGTCGTGATGCCGGCTTCAAGGCCTCCTGCGACGAGTTCGCTCTGGTCGCCTTCGGCTCCGACTGGAAGTACCCTGGCACCAGCGGTGCCTGGTCATCGACCTGGAACCAGGACACCTTCGACGACTCCAGCTGGACGTCCGGCGCGGGTTTGCTCGGCTTCTCCGAATCGACCACCGTCCACACCACGGTGCCGAACGGCTCGTCAACGGTGACCTACTATTTCCGCCACACCTTC
>JBCCGX010000268.1:0-10091 GCA_039029035.1 Acidobacteriota bacterium
GGAAGCGCCTTGCCGCACCATCACGACGGCGCTGTGGACTTCGGCCAGGGCCTGGAGTGCGATCTCGATCTCGCCCAGCTCGATGCGGAACCCGCGGACCTTGACCTGACGGTCGATTCGGCCAAGGAATTCCAAGTCGCCGTTGGGCAGGTAGCGCGCCAGGTCACCGGTGCGGTAAAGGCGACCGCCGCACGCGGGTCCCCAGGGGTCCGGAACGAACACCTGCGCGGTCAGAGCAGGCTGCCCGAGGTAGCCCCTCGCCAAACCTACCCCGCCGGTCACCAGCTCACCGTTCACTCCCAGAGGTACGGCACGCCCTTGACGATCTTGTAGATAGACGGATCTTCCGCTCAATGGCCGTCCGATGGGCTGCTGCTCTCGGGCACTGCTCGAAGTGCTGGTCAGCCTGTAGGCCGTCGAAGAGATCACGGCCTCCGTCGGCCCGTAGACATTGAGAATCTCGGCGCTGTTTCCGCCTCGCCACCACGGAGCCAATGGCACCGCGGGCATGACGTCGCCGCCGACGATCACCGACCGGAGCCGGCTGCCAGCAAGGATCTCCGGTCGCTGGGCCGACGTGCGAGCCAGATCGGCCCAGAGAGCCGGCGGCAAGTCAGCGACGGTCAGTCCACGTTCGACGATCCATCGCGAGACGTCTTCCACCACCCCGAGCTCCGGTTGCCGGAGCACCAGGCTGGCGCCCTCAGCGAGCGCCACCAGGATCTGCTCCAGGGAGGCATCGAAGCCCAAGGACGAGAATTGCAGCACTCGATCGCTCCCGCCGAGCTGCAGGACTTTTTGCATCGAGATCAGGTGTCGGGCCAGGGACCCGTAGTCGACACAAACGCCTTTCGGTCGGCCCGAGGAGCCGGAGGTGTAAATCACGTAGGCGGTGTTGTCCGCCCTCGCTGCAGCAGTTCCGGAGTCGGGCCGCGGCTCGACTTCGCTGCCGAGCCGCGAAGCGCGCATCGCATCTCTCGATGAGGCACGGGTCAAGAAGACCTCGACGCCAGCGTCGGCGAGGATGAAGTCCCGCCGTGCGGCAGGCAGCGCCGGATCGAGCGGCACGTAGGCCCCGCCGACCTCGAAGATGGCCAGCAAGGCTTCGATCGCGGCGAGCGAGCGCTCCACCGAGACCCCCACGGGAACCTCGGGACCCGCCCCCAGCTGGGCGAGCTGACGCGCCCAATGCGTCGCTCGGAGGTCGAGCTCCCGATAGCTCAAGAACTCGTCACCGGCGACGACAGCGATCGCCTCCGGACCGTGCTCCAGGCGTGCATCGAAGAGGTCTCGCCAGGAGATGCTCGCGGCTCCGTCCAGCGATTCTCCGAGCCCCCACTCGGTCAGGAGCTGGGCCCTTTCGCTCGCGCTGATCAGGCCCAATGCCGAGACGGCTCGGGCGGGCGCCTCGACCATGTCCACCAGCAGGTTTCGATAATGGTCCAACATCCGCTCGATGGTCGTCGTATCGAAGAGGTCGGTGGAAAAGTCCACCCCGACCCGAAGACGATCGACCTCCTGTCTCACGGCCAGGGTGAGCTCGAATTTCACACTGCGATCAGACACCGGGACCATCCCGACAGCCGCCGCCGACCCTTCAGGCGCCCCGTTCGACGCATTGTTGAAGGTGAACATCACCTGGAACAGCGGCGAATGGCTCAGACTACGCTCGGGCAGAATCTCTTCGACGAGCTTTTCGAACGGCAAATCCTGATGGGTGTAAGCCTCGAGCGTCATCTCCCGGACCCGCGCCAACAACGAGAGCGTGTCCGGGTCGTCGTCGAGGCGGGTGCGCAGGACCAGCGTATTGACGAAAAAGCCGATCAGGTCCGAGGTCTCGAGACGATGACGACCCGCGATCGGTGTCCCGACGCAGATATCGCTCTGGCCACTCCAGCGGCTGAGCAAGGCCTGGAAGGCCGCCAGCAGAGTCATGAAAAGCGTCGTGCCCTGCTGCCGGCTCAATGCACCGAGGGATTGCGAAACCTCTTCGGGAAGACGCAATCCTCGCCACGTTCCCTGATAGCTCAACACCGACGGTCGCGGCCGGTCGAGGGGCAGCTCGAGCACGGCCGGGGCTCCAGCGAGCTGCCGACGCCAATGCTCGATCTCTGCTGCGAGCACCTCGCCGGAAAGCCAGCGCCGCTGCCACACCGCGTAGTCGGCATATTGAATCGGCAGCTTCTCGAGCGGTGACGGACGGCCGGCTGCAAAGGCCTCGTAGAGAGCCGAAAGCTCGCGGGTCAAGATCCCCATCGACCAGCCGTCGCTGGCGATGTGGTGCATCGTCATCCAGAGGACCCAATCGGCCCTCCCCAGGCGCAGAAGCCCATGGCGCAGCACCGGTCCCCGCGCCAGATCGAAGGGGCGCGCCGCCTCGGCCGCCGTCAAGCGGAGCGTCTCCTGCTCACGCCCAGCCTCCGACAACCTTCCCAGATCGACCACCGGCATCGGTACCGGGGCGGGTGGCGCGATCCGCTGCACCGGCTCGCCAGCAACCATCGGGAAGCTCGTGCGCAGCGACTCGTGCCGCCGCGCGAGCTCGCCGAACACTGCCGACAACAGCGACGGATCGAGTTCGCGCGCGAAGCGCAGGGCCAAGGGCATGTTGTAGACCGTGCTCTGAGGCTCGAGCTGATCGATGAACCACAGACGCTGCTGAGCGAAGGACAGAGGCAGGTCTCCGGTACGCTTCGCCGGCGTCGGATGCCAGTCCGTGGCAGGCATCGCGACGTCGGAGCGCGGTGCATAGCCGAACCTTGCCGCCATCTCCCAGGTCGGCACCCCAAGCTCGGCTTCGTCGAGTGACGAGCGCCAGCTCTCGGCTGTCGCGGGGTTGATCTTCCGATGTTGGTGAAACTTCACGTCGCCGAGCATCTTCGATGCCGCATGCAGGCCATCGGTCATTCGCGCCCCGGCGTCGGCATAGGGCTCGAGCATCGCCGGGTCGAAGTCCACTCCGAGAAAGTCGCAAATTTCCTCGAGAACCGCCTGCGGACGCTGCACCAGCTCCTCGAATTCCACCCGCAGCTGACGCTCGGGGCTCACCCGACCGAGAAAGCGCAGCACGTTCTCGTGGCTGACGTTCCACAGCAGCTCGGCCAAGCGCCGCGTGCTCCACGGATGTTGGCGACGGAAAAACAGCTGGTCGAGACGCGCTGCCTCGAACGAGTGGATCATCGCGCCGGGATGCCGCACCAGGTGCAGGTAACGCGCCCCTTCGAACTCGCTCTCGGCGCGCTCGAGGATCGAGAGATCGAGGGCGTACGACGGTGTCTTGTCGACCAACAGGCGCTCGCCCAGGGCCGCTTGCAGCCAGCCGTAAAGACGCCGCGTACTCCAGTCTTCACGCTCGAGATCTTCGACCAACGCGCTCGCCCCTGCAGCGTCGAGCCCGTGGCTCTCCATGACGGCGCGCAGCAACCCCTCCCGCCAGAAAGCATCGCGCCCAGAAAACGCCGCGCGCCGCTGGCCGAGGGTTTGCCAAGACAGCAGCTCGAGCTCCGGCGGCGCGAAGAGCTCCGGATGTCCCCCGAGGAGCACCCGCAAGAGCGTCGTGCCCGATCGCGGCGGGGCCAGCACGAAGACTGCAGGTTTGTTGAGTGGCTCGCTCTCGCTGCCCTCGGGCGCCGGAGGCAGCGGCTCGATCAGCGCCCGCAACCGTGCCACCTGGGCCCGGTCGATCCGGTCCTCTTGGGTCGAAGTCACGCTCAGATCGTCGGCGCTCAGCTTGGCTGCTTCGATCGTGTAGTCGCGGCGCAAGAGTGCCGCCATGGCGGCGGGGGTCGGAGCATCGAAGATCGCCACCACGTGGACGATCGCTCCCAAGACCGCCTGCAGACGATTGATCAGGATCGCACCGCGGATCGAATCGCCTCCGAGGTCGAAAAAATTGTCTTCCGCACCGACCCGCTCGATCCCGAGCACCTCGCCCCAGAGCTCCGCCAACCGGATCTCGAGCGCATCGTGCGGCGCCACGAAGGCATCCGTTGACTCGGGCCTCAGGATCTCGGGCCTTGGCAAGGCCCGCCGATCGAGCTTGCCCTGCGGGGTCAGCGGCATGGCATCGAGCACGACGATCGCCGCCGGCACCATGTACTCCGGCAGCACTTTGGCGACCGCCTTCTTCAACGCCGCCGCAGGCGCCGTCGTCACCACCCAGGCCACCAGCCGCGGCTCCGACGCCGACGTATCGAGCCCCGTGACTGCCGCGCGCACCTCCGGCATGGCGATGAGCGCGGCTTCGATCTCGCCCAACTCGATACGGAAACCGCGCAGCTTGACCTGACGGTCGATCCGCCCCAGGGTCTCGAGCTCGCCGTTCGACCGCCGCCGGGCCAGATCGCCACTGCGGTAGAGCCGCGCCCCGGCCACCTCGGACCAGGGATGGGGTACGAAACGCGAGGCGGTGAGTGCCGCTCGGCCGAGATAACCTCGCGCCAAACCCATGCCGCCGACATGGATCTCTCCTGACACACCCCACGGCACCAGCCGGCCGTGACGATCGAGGAGGTGGAGCTCGAGATCGGCCAAGGGCCCGCCAATGGGGCTCCCCACCCCACGCTCGTCATCGAGCTCCAGGGGGCGCCAGCTCGCATGGACCGTCGTCTCGGTGATGCCATAGAGGTTCACCAACTGAGGCGAGTCGTCACTATGCCGTGCGAACCACGGCGCCAGCATTCCGATCTCGAGCGCCTCGCCGCCAAAGTAGACCCGGCGCAAAGAGAGGCGACTTGCAGCTGGCTCGCCATCCGCCGCGATCAGTTGGTCGAAGGCCGTCGGGGTCTGACTCAATGAGCTCACCCGCTCGCGGGCGAGAAGGTCGTGGAAAAGCGCCGGCGAACGGCTGATATCGAACGGCACCACCACCAGGCGCCCACCGCCGAGGAGGGCTCCCCAGAGCTCCCAGACCGAGAAATCGAAGGCGTAGGAGTGGAAGAGCGTCCACACCTCTTCGGCGCCGAAGTCCACCCCGGGCAGTGCCGGGCCAAAGAGCCGGGCCACCTGGGCATGGGTGATCACCACACCTTTGGGGCGCCCGGTCGAACCCGAGGTATAGATCACGTAGGCCGCACTCTCGGCATCGACCACCGGTGCCGAGAACGCCTCGGGAGAGAACGCCGCCTCATCGGGAGAGAACGCCGCCTCACCGAGCACGACGACCGTTCGCTCGTCTCCAGCCACGCGCTCGGCATGCTCGGGGTCGGCGACCACGATCTTCGCTGCAGCGTCTGTGAGGGTAAATTCCAGCCGCTCCCGCGGATAGCTCGGATCGAGCGGCACGTAGGCGGCGCCGGTGGCGAGCACACCCAGGATTCCGATTGCGATCCGCTCCGTGCGCTCGAGACACAGCCCCACCAACACTTCGGGCCCGGCACCCTGCGCCGTGAGCTGCCGCGCCAAACCGGCCGCACGGCGCGCCAGCTCGCCATAGCTCAAATGGCGCGCGCCACAGACCACCGCAATCGCCTCGGGACGCAGTGCAGCCTGGGCTGCGAAACGCTCCGGCAGCAGCTCCGTCACCGCAGTTTCGAGTGCCTCCGGCGGAGCGCCACCGAGCTCGTTGAGCAACTGCTGACACTCGGCCGGCGCCAGAAGTGGCGCCGCGCCAACCGGCGCCTCAGAATCCTCGACGAACGCCCTTAGCAATCGCGAGTATCCGGCGGACAAACGCCGAATTGTCGCTGCATCGAAGATATCCCGGTTGTAAAGCCAACGCGCTCCAAGCCCGCCCGTGGTCTCGTGCAGGTTGAGCACCAGATCGAATTTGGCCGTACGGCTCTCGGTGACGACATGAGACACCGCGCTAGCGGCCTGCACGGGGGTCCCTGGAGGCGCATTGAAGAATTGAACGACCGCCTGGACCAGCGGCGCACGACGAGTATCGCGCTCGAGCAGCAGCTCATCGACGAGTCGCTCGAAGGGCAGCCCCTGATGAGCGTAGGCCGTGAGCGAGCGCGTGCGCACCCGGTCCAGCAGTGCGCTCCAGGTCGGTTGGCCACCGAGCTCGATTCGCAAGGCTAGGGTGTTGACGAAGAAGCCGATCAAGCCCTCGATCTCGGCGCGCTCACGCTGCGCCACCGGCACCCCGACGAGCAGATCGTCCTGCCCCGTGTGGCGCTGGAGCAACGCCCCGAAACCGGCTGCCAAGGTCATGAACAACGTGGTCCCGCTGCGCCGGCTGAGTGCTTGGAGGGCACCGCTGAGCTCGCTATCGGCACGGCTCGAGAGCGCCCCACCACGATAACTGAAACGTGCCGGGCGCGGCCGATCGAGCGGCAGCTCGAGGACTGTCGGCGCGCCGTCGAGCTCGTTTCGCCAATGCCCGATCTCCGCTTCGAGCACCTCCCCCGCCAGCCACTGCCGCTGCCAGGCGGCGTAATCGGCATATTGAATCGGCAGCTCTTCGAGCGGTGACGGACGGCCCGCAGTGAAGGCCTCGTAGAGCGTCGAAAGCTCCTGCGTCAAGATATCCACCGACCAGCCGTCGCTGGCGATGTGGTGCATCGTGACCAGCAGGACCCAGTCCGCGCTGCCCAAGCGCAAGAGCCCGTGGCGCAGAACAGGTCCACGCACCAGGTCGAAGGGGCGTACCCTCTCCGCAGCGGTCAGACGGCCCGTTTCCAGCTCACGATCGGCCTCCGGCAGCCCCTCCAGGTCGACGACCGGCAACAGCACCGGGGCCGGCGACGCGATCCGCTGGGTCGGCTCGCCGGCGACTGACGGGAAGCTCGTGCGTAATGACTCGTGCCGTCGCACCAGCTCACCGAACGCCGCCGCCAGGACAGCCGGGTCGAGCACGCGATCGAAACGCAACGCCGAGGGCATGTTGTACGCCCAGCTCCCAGGCTCGAGCTGGTCGATAAACCACAGCCGCTGCTGGGCAAACGACAGGGGGAGATCTCCGTCACGGCTGATCCGTTCGAAACCTGGCCGCTCGGCGCCCCGTTCCTCGTGTAGCCGCCCCTCGATCAGCGCTGCCAGCTTAGCCACCGTCGGCGCCTCGAAGAGGGCGCGCACCGGAAGCTCGCGTTGAAAGACGGTCCGGATCCTCGAGATCACCCGGGTCGCCAGCAGCGAGTGCCCGCCAAGCTCGAAGAAATCATCATCGATCCCGACGGTCTCTCGGTCCAAGACCTCCGACCAGATCCCGCACAGGATCTCTTCGGCCACCGTGCTCGGTGCTCTCTGGCGCTTCCCCGAGTCCGCCGTCGCGGCCAGAAGGGCTTCGCGGTCGATCTTCCCGTTAGGCGTCAAGGGCAGCGCGTCGAGCGTGACGAACACGGAAGGCACCATGTAGTCGGGCAAGCTCGCCTGCAGAGCTTGCCGCAGCGCCGCGCTCCGCAGATCGGCAACGTCCGGCTCACCTTGCGCCTCGGGGACCACGTAGGCCACCAAGCCGAGGTCTCCGGCAGCGCTTTCCCGCACCATCACGATCGCCTCGTGGATCTCGCCCAAGGCTTGCAGCGCGACCTCGATCTCACCCAGCTCGATACGGAATCCCCGCACCTTCACCTGCTGATCGATCCGGCCGAGGAACTCCAAGTCGCCGCTGGGAAGAAAGCGCGCCAGATCGCCGGTCCGGTAGAGACGGCTCCCCGGCTCGCCACCCCTAGGGTCGGGAACAAACGCCTGGGCGGTGAGGGCAGGCCGTCCGAGATACCCCTTCGCCAAGCCCGCTCCGCCGACGGTCAGCTCGCCGTTTACACCCAGGGGCACGGTACGGCCCCGGCGATCTTGGAGGTAGACGGCTCGCCCACTCAAAGGGCGTCCGATCGGCTGCTGCTCGCGAGCACCGTCAGACGCCTGGGTGATCCGGTAGACGGTCGAGGTGATCACCGCCTCCGTCGGGCCGTAGGCATTGAGAATCTCCGCCCTGCTCCCCCCTCGCCACCAGGAAGACAAGGGAGCCACGGGCATGACGTCGCCACCGACGATCACCCAGCGGAGCCGGCTCCCAGCGAGGATCTCCGGCTGGCGAGCCGCCGCGTGGGCCAGATCGGCCCACAGGACCGGCGGCAGATCGACGACGCTCAGCCCCTGTTCGACGATCCACCTCGAGACGTCTTCCGCCACCCCCAGCTCCGGTTGTCGAAGCACCAGGCTCGCCCCTGCGCCGAGCGGCGCCAGGATCTGCTCCAGGGAGGCATCGAAGCTCAGGGACGAGAACTGGAGCACCCGATCGCGAGCGTCGAGCTGCAAGACATCCTGCATCGAGACCAGATGACGCGCCAGCGATCCGTAGTCGACACAAACACCTTTCGGCTGGCCGGAGGAGCCGGAGGTGTAGATCACATAAGCGGTGTTCTTCGGCCGCGCAGAAGCTCCGGAGCCGAGCCGCGGTCCGGCTTCGCTCCCGAGCCACGACGCGCGCATCGTCTCGCTCTGTGATGTGCGGGTCAGGAGGATTTCGACCCCGGCGTCGGCGAGGATGAAGTCTCGCCGCGCGGGCGGTAGGCTCGGATCGAGCGGAACATAGATCCCACCCACCGCAAAGATCCCCAGCAGTGCCTCGATCGCGGCCGGCGAGCGTTCCACCGCAACACCGACGGGCACCTCGGGGCCCGCTCCCATCTGGGCGAGCTGATGCCCCCAGTTTGCCGCCCGGCGGTCGAGCTCGCGATAGCTCAGAAGCTCGTCCCCGGCGACCACAGCAATCGCCTCTGGGCTCTGCTCCAGACGCGAAGTGAAGAGCCCGTGCCAGGAAGCGCTGGCAGCTCCACCCAACGATTCCCCGAGCCCCCACTCCACCAGGATCTGGGCCCTCTCGGTTTCGCTGATCAACCTCAAGGCCGAGAGCGGCCGGTCCAGAGCTTCGACCATCTCCGCCACCAGATTGTGGTAGTGCCCCAGCATGCGGTCGATGGTCGTCGTATCGAAGAGGTCGGTGGAAAAATCTACCACCACCCGAAGGTGATCGCCCTCCTGCCGCACCGCCAGGGTGAGCTCGAACTTCACCGTCTGCGCCGGCGCCTTCGCCACCCCGACCGCCGCCTCGGTGCTCTCGGGCGCTGCGCTCGGCGCAGCACCCGTAGCGTTCGCGGCGTTCAGGGTGAACATCACCTGAAAAAGCGGTGAATGGCTCATGCTGCGCTCGGGCAGGATCTCTTCGACGAGCTTCTCGAAGGGCAAATCCTGGTGCGCGTAGGCGGCGAGCGCCATCTCGCGGACCCGCGCCAGCAACGAGAGCGTGCTCGGGTCATCGTCGAGGCGTGTGCGCAGCACCAGCGTATTGACGAAGAAGCCGATCAGGTCTTCGGTCTCGAAGCGGTTGCGACCCGCGATCGGTGTCCCGACGCAAATGTCGCTCTGACCACTCCAACGGCTGAGCAGTGCCCGGAAGGCCGCCAAGAGCGTCATGAAGAGGGTCGTTCCCTGCCGCCGACTCAAGGCGCCGACCGCGAGGGAGACGGCTTCAGGCAACTGTGAGGCTCGCCACGTTCCGCGATAGCTCAGCACCGAAGGTCGTGGCCGGTCGAGGGGCAGCTCGAGCACTGCCGGAGCGCCCGCTAACTGCCCACGCCAGTGCTCGATCTCCGCCGCCAGCGCCTCGCCCGAGAGCAACTGTCGCTGCCACACCGCGAAGTCGGCATATTGAACCGGCAGCTCTTCGAGCGGTGAGGGACGGCCCGCAGCAAAGGTCTCGTAGAGGGCCAAGAGCTCGCGCTTCAAGATCCCCATCGACCAACCATCGCTAGCGATGTGGTGTACCGTCACCCAGAGCACCCAATCCGCGTTCCCCAGATGCACGAGGCCTTGGCGCAGCACCGGCCCCTGCGCCAGCTCGAAGGGGCGCTTCGCCTCCGCTGTCGTCAGACGGCGCGCTTCTGTCTCGCGGCCGACCGCCGATAGCCGCCGCAGGTCGACCACCGGCAACGGCACCGCGAGAGGCGGCGCGATCCGCTGCACCGCCTCACCGGCAACCGATGGGAAGCTCGTGCGCAGCGACCCGTGCCGGCGCACCAGCTCACCGAACGCCGCCGCCAGCACCGCCGGATCGAGGGCGCGATCGAAGCGCAACGCCGAAGGAATGTTGTACGCCGAGCTGCCGGGCTCGAGCTGGTCGATGAACCATAGACGCTGCTGAGCGA
>JBCCGX010000269.1:0-10087 GCA_039029035.1 Acidobacteriota bacterium
CACGGCCGTGGGACGCAAGGAAGTTGTCGACCATCATCACGTCACTTTCCTGCCAGTCGAAGCGCACCGCCTGGCGCTCGTAGAGGTCTCGGATCTCGGCCAGGATCGAATCCTCGATCGGGCTACCATCACCGTAGAAAGCATTGCGCGGCAGCTCGTCTTCCGCGAACTCCGCCAAAAGAGCCTCGCGTACTGCGGGCGGTAGATTCGAGGCGTGGAACATGTGAGCGTGATTGAACCACACGGTCTCACCGGTTTTGGGATGAGTCGCGAAAACCTGGCGAACCGAGCGCGCGCGCAGCCGGTCGCCGTCTCGCCATTCGAGCTCCATGTGGGACTTCCGCGCGTAGTCTTCGACCACCGCTCGGTCGTCGGTCTGGAAGGCTTCACGCCAGCTCAAATCGACCCCCTCGCCGTAGTTGCGGACGTACATGATCTTCTTCTCCGCGAAACGCTTCTTGATCGCCGGATCGATGAGGTCTACGAGCCTGCGATCATCGACGATCGGCGTGCGTCCTCCTTGGGCCGGCGCGATCGCGCAGAAAAACCACAACTTCGTGGGCCAGCTGTGGGAATACGACATTTCGTGGTGCATGGGGATGATCTGATCGGGCGGAAACTCGGTCGAGGTATAGACGTTGGCAGCGACCTCGTTGCGCGGGGCGGCACGCTCCTTGTAGTCGAGGAGCTCAGAGGACACCGTTCGGGCGAAGTCCTGGAACTGATCGACACTCTCCACTTTGAAACCGCGGAAGAGGATCGCGCCGTGCTGCAGGAGCTTCTTCTCTACCAGGTCGCGATGCCCCTCGGCCCAGCTCACGAGGTTGAGATTCGCCGTGTTCGGCTGAACGACCAGGGGAAACGCTCCCTCGGCATCTTCGCTCGCGAGCGAGCTGAGCTTGACCAGCTCCTGCGTCGACAGGCGCACGGCTTTGCGCTTGCCAGCGGTGAATTTGCGAAAGCTGCGGGGAAGATCTTTGTTGGCCATCTCGACCTGTCCTCTCTTCTAAGAAGTCTTGTTTTCGATTTCTCCCTGCCCTCGGGCAGGAACGACCAGCGAAACACTCTGCGCTGATTCCGGGTCATCCAGACCTCAGACGGAGTCCCAGCTCACCGGGTCGGCCATGGCGACGACCACTTTGCGCTCGCCGACAAACGGATTCCTTCCGTGCGCGACCAGCATGTTGTCGAGCAGGAGAACGTCGCCTTCTTCCCATGGGAATACCACCGTCTCTTCGTGGTAGAGCTGGCGCAGCTGCTCGAGAACCTCGGGCTCGATCGGCGTACCGTCACCGTAGTAGGTGTTATTGGGCAAGTCTTCGGGCGCGAACTCGTCCAGCAAAGCGTCGCGCACAGAAGGGACCAGAGTCGAAACGTGGAAGAAGGTCAAGTGGTTGAACCAGGTGTCTTGCCCCGTGCGCGGATGGTGTGCCTGGACCCTGCGCAGCTGTGACGTGCGCAGCCGCTCTCCGCCCTCTTTCCATTGGAATTCGATCTCGTTGTTCTGGCAGTACTCTTCCACTGCCGAGGCCTGGTCGGTCTGAAAGGCTTCTTGCCAGGTCAACCCGAAGCCATCGCCAAAGTTCCGCACGTAGCGATAACCTTGATCGACGAAGCGCTGCCGGATCTGCGGATCGAGCCGAGCGAGAACTTTCCGCGAATCGGCGATCGGTGTCTCCCCCTGCTGGCTTGCTTTCGTGACGCAATGAAAAGCGATCGTTCGCGGAAAGATCAGGTTGTACGACTGCTCGTTGTGCAGGAAGATCGGATGTTCCGGCGGGTAATCGGTCGAGGTATAGACCCGTCCGCTCACCTGGCTGCGCGGTGACGAGCGCTCGCTATAGCGCAGCGGCTCGCTGGCGACCGCAGCGACGAACGCCTCGAAGTCTTCGACCGATTTCACCTTGAAGCCGCGACAGAGCACGCCACCGTGGGTTCCCACATCGTTCTCGATCTCCTGCCGATGGGCTTCGGCCCAAGTCGCCAGATGGACGTTGGGCGAGGTTGCCGTGTAGACGAGCGGCAACGGCTGCCCCTCGCTGAAAGGCCCTTTTTTGACGAGCTCTTCGTTCGACAGCCGAACGGCCTTTCTCGGGCGGGCACGGAACGAAGCGAAACTTCTGCTGCTGGTCATATCGATCCTCCAGGTCGGATGCACGGACTGTCGTTGTAGAAGTCACCTGGCCGTCAACCTGTCTTCAAGGCGACGGCAGGATCGAGCCTCGCTGCTCGGAAGGCTGGTACAAGGCACGAGACGGCAGCCACGGCGAGCAGGAAGACCGCGACCCAAACATAGGTGCCGGCATCGGTGGGGCTGATGCCGAAAAGCAGGCTCGCGAGCACCCGATGGAAGCCCAGAGCCAGGGCCAAGCCGAGAACGAGCCCCACCGCAAAGAGTCTCAATCCCTCGCCCACGATCCGAGCGAGGATGCCCCGGCGGGAGGAGCCGAGTGCCTTTCTGAGGCCGATTTCGGTGGTCCTCTGACTGACCGAGTAGGAGATCACTGCGTAGAGGCCGCTGGTAGCGAAAATCAAGGCGAGGCCACCGAGCAGACCGAAGAGAAGCGACGCGACCCGAGCCACGCGAGTCTGCTCTTCCAGGAGTTGATCCATGGTCTCCACCCCGTAGAGCGGCGCGTCGGGCTCCAGTCGATTGACCAGGTCGCGTACGCTGGCGACCAGGGTTTGGGCATTCGTCTCGGTCCGCGCGACCAGCGCCAGGCTCGAGGGCGCCCGCTCAAAGAGAGGTAAGTAGATATCAGGATCGTCCACCCCTCCCTCGTCATCCGGAACAAGATGTCGATAGCGCACGTCTCCGACCACACCGACGACGCTGAGCGAGGTTCTGCCGAGGCGCAACAACGCGCCGACCGGATCACTGTCGGGCCAGCCGACTTCTGCCAGTCTCTGGCTCACCAGGACTTGCAAGGCTTCTTCCTCTTCCGAGTCGATCGACTCGAAGATGCCGCCTCTGAGCAACGGAATCCCAAGGGTTTCGAAGAACCCAGGGGTGACGCTGTGGAGATAGACCCGAATCCGGTGCTCGGGGTCGTCTGCCAGGCGATCTTCGACCTGCACCACGATCGCTCTGTAGCCGCCGGCCATCGGCAAGTCCGAAGAAAGACCAACGGAGCGCACACCGGGCAGAGCCTCTGCTTCTTCGCCGAGTCGACGAGCAAACGCGATCCCGGCGTCTCCCCGGTAACGCTCACTCGGTAAATCGAGGCGCAGCGACACCAGGTTCTCGCTGTCGAATCCGGGATCGATCGCCCTTTGATTCTCGAAGCTCTGGTAGATGAGGCTGGCCCCGACGAGGACGACTACCGCCAGCGCGACCTCGCCGACAAAGAGCCAGCGACGGGGATCGAAAAACGATCGGCGGCTCCCATCCGTCACTCCCCCCGTTGCGTCGCGCAAGACGCGGTTGAGGTCGAGCCGGCGGGCCTGCATCACCGGTAGGATCGCGAGCAGGATACCGACGAGCAGGGCGAGCAGCAGAGCGAAACCGAGAACCCCCAGATCGAGCCTGGGCGAGGTATAACCAGGCAACGGGATCGGATTCAGCCTCGCCCCCAGGCGCACGAGGAAAGCTCCGAGAAGCGTTCCCAAGCCGCCAGCCAAGAGGCCGAGGAGCAGATTCTCGGCCAGCAACTGTCGTCCGATCCGCCCGGGCCCGGCCCCGAGGGCGGCACGCAAAGAGATCTCCTTGCGCCGGTCGACTAATCGGACAACGAGCAGATTGAGAGCGTTGGCAACCACCACGAGGAGCACCAGTCCGGCGATCATCCAAAGCATCCGGAGCGTCGGTCGGAGCTCGCCGAGAACGTGCTCGTCGAGGCTCTCCAGTGCGGCACTGCGATTCTCGTTGGTATCGGGATAGGCGTCCTCCAACCGGCGAGCGATCGTCGTCATCTCCTCTTGCGCTTCGCTCAAGCTCATGCCTTCGCGCAAGCGAGCAAAACCCCGCAGAAACCGCACTCCACGCTGGGTGAAGAACTCGGCCGAAGGCCTCCGGCGCAGACCGCTCACCGAAGTCAACGGTACCCAAAGCTCGACATCGTCCTCGAAACCGCGAAAGCCCTCTCGCGTCACGCCGATCACCATGACCTCGCGTCCATCGAGACGAATCGGCCGTCCGATGAGATCGGGATCACCGCCGTAGCGGTTGCGCCACAGCTCGTCGCTGATCACCGCCACCATCTCACCCACGGGGAGGCGATTCTCTTCTTCGGTGAAGAGTCGCCCCCGACCCGCATCCACACCCAGGGCGTCGAAATACTCCGGCGTGACGAATTCGACCATCACTCGCTGGGCCACAGCCTCACCGGTCAGGTTCATCGAGAAGCTCGTGGCCGCCGCGAAGGCCTCCAACGATCGAGTCTGCTCCACCAGGTCGAGGTAATCGGGGTACGAAAGGCCACGCAATTCGGTGGTTTCGCGCTGAACCGTTCCGATAATCGTCGTCAGGCGCTCGGCGTGCGGAAAGGGCAGAGCCTCGAAGATCACTGCCTTGACGAAAGAAAACACTGCGAGATTGACGGCAAACCCGGGCACCAGGACGAGCAAGATCAGCAGCGTGAAGCCTGGCCGCTTCACCAGCAGGCGACCGGCGAAGGCAAGATCTCGGAAGAAGGACGTCATGAATTCAGCTCCTCACTCTTTGAACTTTTCGGCAGGTGAGCCACCGGCTCGATATCGCTGACCGGATCGCGTTGCGCGATGGGAACGCTGGACGACTCCGTCACCGCGGGCCTATCCGTTGGCGAAGTGTCGACCGCTCGGCTCAACCGCCGACCGAGCTGCTGCCCTACGTTGCGCACCCGGGGCTCTCTGAGCATGCTGTAGTGATCGCCCGCGACCGTCACCACCTCGACGCCACCTGCCGCCAGCGCATCCCATCCAAGGTCCGGGTCGCGGCGGGCTTTCTCGACCGCGAACAAAGTCAGAGAGCCAGGGAAAATCCCGGGCCGGTAGGCAACCATCGCCCGTCGATTTCTCGCGAAGACCTCGAAATAGCGCCGCAGAGTGGAAGGCTCGATTTCAGGGGCAAGGGCCTGCGCGGCGCGCGCGCGCTCCGTGACATGGCCCCACAGATCTTCGGCCGGTATCGATCTCAGCTCCTCCGGAGTGATGTCGACCGCCTGCCCGGACAACGCTCCCAGGTCTCGCACGAACTCGGCGATCAGTACCTCGTCCGTCTTTCGACGGACTTTCCCTGACACGCTGGGGGCCACGGAGTCGAAGAGTGCCAAGACCTCGATCTCTTCTCCCATCTCGAGGAGCTGCCGCGCCATTTCGAAGGCGACGAAGCCGCCCATTGACCAGCCACCGATCCGATAGGGGCCGTGGGCCTGAGCACCACGCATGGCAGCGATGTACTCGCCGGCCATGGCCTCGATCGATTCGGTGCCGTGCCCTTCCTCACGATCGAGTGACTGCAGCCCGAAGAAAGGCTGTCGAGATCCCAGGTGCTTGGCGAGGGGCAAGTAGCAGAACACGTTGCCACCCACCGGGTGAACACAGAAGAAGGGACGTTCTGCCCCCTCGCCCTGAAGGGTCACCAGAGGCGTCGAGCTCGGGGCCGCCCCTTCTCGATGCAGCAAGGCGGCCAGTCCTTCGATCGTCGGCCTCTCGAACAGGACCGCCACCGGCAGGGTGGCTCCAAAACGCTCACGGATCTGCTCGATCAATCGCACGGCGAGCAGGGAATGCCCGCCCAGCTCGAAGAAGCTCGCTTGCACGTCGACCTGAGGAATTCCCAAGAGAGCTTCCCAAATCTGCACGAGCTCCAGCTCGACACGATCGCGGGGTACTCGCGAAGTCACCTCGGAGCCCAGCGTCGGCGCCGGCAGAGCCTTGCGGTCGATCTTGCCATTGGGTAGGAGAGGCAGCGACTCGATCGCCACGAAGGCCGAGGGCACCATATGCTCGGGCAAGCTTGCCTGGAGAGCCATCCGCAGCTCGGCCGAGCTCGGCGAGTCTTGCTCTTTGGGTACGACGTAGGCCACCAGGCCCCGACCGCCCGGGGCGTCGTCCCGCGCCACGACCACCGCCTCGTGCACCGTTGCCTGACCCGCCAGCGCCGCCTCGATCTCACCGAGCTCGATGCGGAAACCTCGCACCTTGACCTGATGGTCGAGGCGACCGAGGAACTCCAGGGCCCCATCGCACTGCGCCCGCACCCGGTCGCCGGTGCGGTAGAGCCGCCCGCCGGGCGAGCCGCCCAAGGGATCCGGCACGAAGCGCTCAGCGGTCAGCCCGGGCCGCCCGAGATAACCCTGCGCCAGCCCCACCCCACCGATACAGAGCTCTCCCCCGACGCCGATCGGCAAGGCTTCGAGCCGGCGATCGAGCAAGTAGGTTCGAGAACCTTCTAACGGTCGGCCGATCGTGAGCGCCCCGTCACCGGCGAACCGAACCGCCGTCGAGCACACCGTCGCCTCCGTCGGTCCGTAGGCATTGAAGAATCGGCGCCCCGTGGCCCATTGCCGCGCCAGGTCCTCCGGACAGGCCTCGCCTGCGACCACCAGGACCTCGAGCACGGGCAAATCCGCCGACAGGGCGGCAAGCGCCGTCGGCGGCAAGGTCACGACCGTGATCGCTTGCTGGCGTAGCAGCGAATCGAGCGACTCTCCGGGTAAGAGCGCCTCCTTCGGAGCCTCGACCAGACACGCTCCGGCCCGCCAGGCCATGACGATCTCCCAAATCGACGCATCGAAGCTCAGTGAGGCGAATTGCAGGACCCTGGCGTCCGAGCCGAGGCCGAAAAGCTCGACCTGCATCTCGGCCAGGTTGGCCAATCCGCGATGGCTCACCATCACACCCTTCGGCTTGCCGGTCGAGCCCGACGTGTAGAGCACGTAGGCCAGATCGTTGAGCCGAGCGCTCGCCCGAGGTCCGGTGGAGCTGCAAGCCGCAATTTCGGGCGCGAGGGTATCGAGCTCGACCACTCGAACCTGCTGTCCGACGAAGTCTCGACGAAGAGTCTTCCGGGTCACCAGAACCGACAGATCCGAGTCCGCGGCCATGAAAGCCAGCCGATCGGCTGGGTACTCGGGATCCAAGGGCACGTAGGCTCCACCCGCCTTGAAGACCGCCAGCACCGCCACCACGAGCTCCAAGGAGCGATCCAGGCACAGGCCCACGCGAGCTCCCGGGCCAACGCCCAGGTCGACGAGGTACCCAGCCAAGCGGTTGGCTCGGACGTTGAGCTCGCCATAGCTCAGGGCCTGATCGGAGTAGACCACGGCCAGGGCGTCGGGAGCTCGCGAGGCTCGGGCCGCCACAAGCTCGGGCACGGATACCGCGGTCGCTTTGGCCGCCGAGGTGTGACTCCATTCGGCCACCAACTGATGCCGCTCAGCGGGCTGCAGGAGCGCCAGCTGCGATAACCGCTGCTGCGGATGGGCGACCATCTCGGCCAACAGGACTTCGAACTGCCCCGCCAGGCGAGCCACCGTCGACGCATCATAGAGATCTCGATCGTACTCCCAGACGCCGGCGACGGTGTCGTCGAGCTCGGCCAAAGCCAGAGTCATCTCGAATTTGGCGTTCCACGACAGTGCATCGGCAGAGCCCAGCTCGCGCCCCGCACCTGTCCGACGGCCGGTCATGTTTTGAAACACCAACATCGTCTGGAAAAGCGGCGAATGACTCAGGCTGCGCTCCGGCTGGAGCTCCTCCACCAGCTTCTCGAACGGCAGATCTTGGTGAGCGTGGGCCTCGAGCGTGGTGTCGCGGACCTGCGCCAGGAGAGAGATTGAATCCGCATCGTCGTCGAGGTGGGTGCGCAGCACCAGCGTGTTGACGAAGAAGCCGATCAGGCCTTCGATCTCCAACCGATTGCGACCCGCAATCGGCGTCCCGACCGAAATGTCTGCCTGGCCGCTCCAGCGGCTCAGCAAGACTTGGTAGGCAGCCAAGAACGTCATGAAGAGCGTCGTCCCTTGGCGCCGGCTCAACGCGGTGAGAGATTGCGCCAGCCCTTCGGGCAACTGCTGCGAGCGGGAGGCAGCCCGATACCTCACCACCGCCGGACGCGGCCGGTCAGTCGGCAGCTCGAGAACCGGCGGCGCCCCGCTGAGCTGGCCGCGCCAGTGCTCGATCTCCGCGCTGAGCAACTCACCCGAAAGCCAGTTGCGCTGCCAGACAGCGTAGTCGGCATATTGAATCGGCAGCGCTTCCAGAGGTGACGGACGACCCGCGGCGAAAGCCTCATAGAGAGCTGAAAGCTCGCGCCTCAAGATCCCCATCGACCAGCCGTCGCTGGCGATGTGGTGCATCGTCACCAGGAGCACCCAATCGGCCTTCTCCAGGCGCAAGAGCCCGTGGCGCAGCACCGGCCCCTGTGCCAGGTCGAAGGGGCGCGACGCCTCCGCCATCGTCAGACGGTGCGCTTCCTTCGCACGATCGGCTGCCGACAGACCTTCCAGGTCGACCACCGGCAAGGACACCGGGGCGGGCGGCGCGATCTGCTGCCTCGGCTCGCCCGCGATCGACGGGAAGCTCGTGCGCAGCGACTCGTGCCGACAAACCAGCTCACCGAACGCCGCCGCCAGCACCGCCGGGTCGAGCCGTCGCTCGAAGCGCTGCGCCAAGGGAATGTTGTAGACCGAGCTACCGGGCTGCAGCTGGTCGATGAACCAAAGTCGTTGCTGGGCGAAAGACAGCGGCATCTCGCCACCCCGAGCCACCGGCGTCAAAGGCTCGGCCAGACCCCGCTCGGTCCGCATCGCCTCTTCGACTTCGGCCGCCAGCCCCGCCACGGTGGGTTTCTCGAACAGAGCTCGCAGCGGTATCTCCACCCCGAACAACGAGCGCACCCGTGACATCACCTGGGTGGCGAGCAGCGAGTGCCCGCCAAGCTCGAAGAAGCTCTCTTCCATCCCCACCTGCCCGAGCTGCAGCAGCTCCGACCACACACCCGCCAGCATCTCCTCGACCGGCGTTCCGGCGACACGCCCCGCCGGGTCCGCGTCTCTCGCCCAGGCCTTCGGCGCCGGCAACGCTCGGCGATCCACCTTGCCACTCGGGTTCAGCGGTAGCTTCTCCAGAGCCACCACTGACGCCGGCACCATCACCGCAGGCAAACGCTGGCGCAAGGCCTGGCGCAGGTGTCGAGACAGACTCTCCTCGAGGCGCTCGACGTGACGCCGGTCCGGCACCACGTAGGCGACCAGGCGCTGATCACCGGCGCGATCCTCCCGCACGACGACCGCCGCTTCCGCCACACTCGTTTGCTCGCAGAGCACCGCCTCGATCTCCCCGAGCTCGAGGCGTGCGCCGCGCAGCTTGACTTGGCCGTCCAGGCGACCGAGGAACTCCAGATCACCGGCCGTCCGATGACGCACCAGGTCTCCCGTGCGGTAGAGCCGTGCGCCGGGCAGCGCCCCGAACGGATCCGGTCCGACTTTGTCAGCGGTGAGCGCCGGACGCTCGAGATAGCCACGACAGACGCCAGCGCCACCGATCCGGAGCTCGCCCGCCACCCCGAGAGGGGCCTGCTGCCCGCTCGCATCGAGGACGTAGAGGCTCACATTGGGCAGTGCTCGTCCGATCCTGGGCTCAGTCCCCGGCCGCACTTGGCAGAGGCTGGCGTCGACAGTGCATTCGGTGGGGCCATAGACATTGAAGAAGGCCCGCGCGTCACCCGCCAGCAGATCCCAGGTCTCTCCGTCGATCGCCTCGCCACCGACCAGCACGCGGCGCGGGAAGTACCGCCCCTCGCTGCCACTGAGCCCTGCAGCGAGCATCAGCCTCAACTGGGACGGTGTGCAGTCCAGGACGTCGACCCGTTGGCGCTCCAGCAGGTCGAGCATCGCCTCGCCGACGGCGCGCACCGACTCCGCGACGAGGATCAGAGTATGGCCCTCGAGCAGTTGGATCAGCTGTTTGACCGAGGCGTCGAAGGCCAGCGGCGCGTTGACCCCGACACGCAACGGTGCCTTGCCGGACAGATCGTCCCGCAGTGAGTGGCCCAGGGCCGAGACCAGATTTGCTACCGAGCGCTGCTCGATCAGCACCCCTTTCGGGCGACCGGTCGACCCCGAGGTATAGATCACGTAGGCCAGGTTCTCGGGATGCAGGG
>JBCCGX010000270.1:0-10084 GCA_039029035.1 Acidobacteriota bacterium
GCGTGGCTACATCCACACCTTTCTGTTGTGGCCGGTCTACACCCTGGCTCTGATCATGGCGGTGCTACGCATCCGTCTGCCTCACATCGCGACACCGAAAGAGCGCTCCACCCAGCGTGCCCACCCCATCCTGGTGGTGCCACAGGTTCTCCTGATGGGGCTGTTGTTGACCGCGGTGGTGATTCGCCTGGCGCAAGGTCTGGTCCTGACCGACGTCTTCGCCATCCTCTTCGCGCTCGCCGCCGCCGGCATCCAGATCTTCGCCGTGTTCAACGCGCGCCCGCCGGCGCCCACCCCAGCACCTCAAGAGAGCTGAACTGATTCAGTCGGTTCGAACCCGAGTTCTGCTTGCCTGAGAGCAGAGTTACAGCGGAGCGACGCTCGGATTCCCGAGGCTCCCACCATGGACGGGGGTAAACCCCCGTCCATAGAAGGCGCTCCTGCGGGGCTTTGCGGCTGAAGCCGCGGTCAAGGTACGTTGGCTTTGGCCAGAAAGCTCGCTGGGCGGGCGCCTTTTATGTCGCGGGCATTGAAGCCCGGCGGAGGTCCGGCGTCGAAGCCGGGGACTTCAGCCGGCGGACCGTTCGGCTCGGATCTTCCAGCCGCCGCCTTCGAACACCATCTCGAGGGTCTTGCGCACGGTATCCTCGTAGGTATCGGAACGGTAGGTCTGGTCGAAGGCGACTGTGGTTCGGTCGTCGCCGAGGCGGCGCGTCTCGACGTCGGTGATCGAGACTTCGATGCTCTGCGGGCGCAGGATTCTCTGGCGCCTCTGGTCTTCCCAGGCCTGTCGAGCCATGGCTTCAGGAGGCTCGAAGTCGGCGGCGTAGAGGTTCAGGTAGTCGTCGACCCGCTGCTCCGACCAGGCTTGGGCCCAAGCTCGCACGGCGGCGACCGACGCATTAATCGCCGGATCCGTCGTGTCGGTAGCTTCGCCCGGCGGCTCGGCCGTCGGTCGGCTGACAGCCTCTGGCCCGCCGGTGGCTGTTTGGGCTGGCGAAGGCGCTGGCGAGCGTTGTTGCGGTGACACAAGCGCCGGTGTGGCGCTGGAATCTCCACTCACCGCCCGAGCCTCCTCGCCGGTCGTGCCAGCCGTTGGCTCGCCAGCCGCTCGGCTCGGCACCGATGCACCGGGCGACACCGCCGTCGATCGGGTCGATACATCGGCGAGCCATGGCATGGCGTCGTGGGGCAGGAAGGCGACACCACCGGCGACCAGGGCGGCGACGCCGGCGGCGACACCCAGGTGACGCCGCCAGCGCTTGCGACCGCCGATCGAGGCGGCATGGGAGTAGCGCTTGTGGAGCTCCGACCGAGCCGCTTCGGCAGGCGACTGGCCAGGCTCGGCCGCCGCGGCGATGGCCGGCGCCGCAGGATCCATATTGGCGATGGCCTGCACCACCGCCGGATCTTCACTGAGCTGTAGATCGATATCCGGCAAAGCGCCTTCCGACGTTGCGGGGGCGGTGTGGGCGACGGATCGATCCCAGTGGTCCATCAGCTGGGCCAGGGGCTCGGCGGCCAGGGGCTTGGAGAACAGAAAGCCCTGGCCCACGGCGCAGCCTTCGGCAGTGAGCAGCGAGAGCTCTTCGGGGCGCTCGATGCCCTCGGCGATGATCTCGACATTCATCTTGGTCGCCAGGGCGAGGATGCCGCCGAGGACGGCGGAGGTTTCCCCGCTGTCGCTGATCGTTCGCACCAGGCTCTGGTGGATCTTGACCCGATCGAACTGAAAGCGCTGAAAATGCTCCAGGGCCGAGGAGCCGCTGCCGAAGTCGTCCAGAGTCAAACCGACCCCTCGGGCTCCGAGCTGTCGCAGGGTGTTTTCCAGGTCCTGTGGCAAGTGATTCAGCAGCTTCTCGTTGAGCTCCAGATCGAGCAAGTGGGGCGGTAGCTCATGATCTTGCAGCGCCTGCAGGGTGGACTCGACAAAGCCGGATTCGCGGCATTGCACCACCGAGAGATTGACCGAGACACGAATGTCGCGCCCCGTGGCCTGGCGCCACCCTTTAGCTTCGGCACAGGCGGTTCGGATCACCCAGCGGCCGATCGAGCGGATCTCACCGGTACTCTCGGCAATGGGGATGAAACGATCCGGTGTGATCAGGCCAAGCGTCGGATGCTTCCAGCGCAACAAGGCTTCCGCGCCGACGATGGCGCTGGTGGCCAGCTCCACCTGCAGCTGGTATTCGAGGTAGAGCTCGCCGCGCTCCACGGCGCCGTCCAAGTCCTGTGCCAGGACGAGGCCGCGCTGCACTTCCCGGTCCATCTCACGAGCGAAGAATCGGATGCTGTTGCCACCGGTGTTCTTGGCCTTGTAGAGGGCGAGGTCGGCTTGTCGCAGCAGATCCTGGGCTTGTGTGTTGCTGGCCGGGTAGACCGAAACGCCGAGGCTACCGGTCACGCGGAGCTCTCGCCCCTCGACCTTCACCGGCTTGGACAGCAGGGTGAGGAGTCGGCGGGCGAAGTCGGCGACGTTCTTCACATTGTGAAACTCGGACAGGATGACGGCGAACTCGTCGCCGCCGATCCGCGCCAAGGTGTCCACCCGACGCACCAACTCCTGCAGGCGCTCGGCCAGGGCAACGAGCAAGCCATCGCCGACCGCGTGCCCGTGGGTGTCGTTGACGTACTTGAAATCGTCCAGGTCGATCAGTAGCAGCGCCACCTTGTGACCGAAGCGCTCAGCGTGCGCGACAGCATGCTCCAGGCGCTCGTCGAAGGAGAATCGGTTGTACAGCTTGGTGAGAAAATCCTGCCGCGCAAGCTGTAGTAGCTGCTCCTCCGATTCGCCCCAACTGCCAGGGCCCTTCAGTGGCACGCGATCGGTCGAAGGCTGGGCTGTCGACTCGGTGGCTGAGGTTTGCTCAGCGGCAGGTCTCTGCGCGGCGACAGGTCTCTGCGCGGCGACAGGGCGCGGGCCGGCGTCAGCCGGGGACTCTGTCACCGCAATCGGTTCGGGGGCCACGGTCGGTTCGGGGACCGCAATCGGTTCGCTGGACGCAGTGGGCTCCCCAGCCACCGTGGGTTCTGCCACCGCCGCCAGGGCCAATAACTCGTCAGGATCGGGTAGCACATCACCGGTCACCGGCGGCATCGGCGGCGCCAGACCCCTGGCGGGCGCCGTGCCCTGGTTTGGCGAGCCCGGTGGACCCTGCTCGGCGGCGGCCGCGGCGGAAAGATCGGCCATGGTGACCGGCGGCGCCAGGCTCACGGCGTTGGACGGCGCCAGATCTTCACTCGGCTGCTGCCACTCGCCGATCTCGCGCACTAATTGCTCCAGGATCTCGGCCCGCTCCGGTCGCGAGAAGAGGAACCCCTGCAACTGGTCGTAGCTCTGCTCGGAGAGAAACTGCCACTGGGCCTCGGTCTCGACCCCTTCAGCGACCACTTTCAAGCCCAGATGATGCGACATCGCGACGATCGCCGTGACGATCGCCATCGAGGCGGAGTCTTCCGGGATCCGGCGAACGAAGGCGCGATCGACCTTGACACAGCTGATCGGCAGGGTCCTCAGATAAGAGAGGGAGGTCTGGCCGGTGCCGAAATCGTCCAGCGCCAGGTGGACGCCTCGATCGACCAGCTTCTCGAACTGCGGCATGATGCGCTCGGCGTCCGGCAGCGTGCCGCGCTCGGAGAGCTCAAGCTGCAGGCTGGCGGGCGGCAGGCCGGTCTCGTCGACGATCGCCAGGACTTGCTCGGCGAAGTCGTCCTCCTCGAGAAATCGCATCGAGACGTTGAGCGACATCAAGAGTGGCGGGAAGCCGCTGTCCAGCCAGCGTTTGCCCTGGCGGCAGCCGGTGCGCAGAACCCAGCGGTCGATCTCGAGGATCAGATCCGACTCTTCGGCCACCGGCATGAACTCGCCGGGAGACACAAAGCCGCGGCTCGGGTGCTGCCAACGGATCAAACCCTCGACCCCACGCGGAATCGACGAGTGACTGTCGACCAGAAACTGGTAGCACAGATAGAGCTGGTTGTGGTCGAGCGCTTGTCGCAGCTCACCCTTGAGCTCCAGCTTCTTGCGCACCAGGTCGTTCATGAAGCTTTCAAAGAAGGCGTAGGTTTTGCCCACCTTCTGCTTGCAGTAGCGCATTGCGGTCTCGGCGCGCTGCACCAGCGTCTCCTCGCCCTCGTCTTCGAGGTTGGACGAATCGGCGATCCCGATCCGCGCCGCCAGGCGGAACTGACGATCGCGGATCATCAGCGGGCGCGAGATGCTGTCGAGGAGCCGCTTGGCGACCGCCGCGGCCCCTTCCTGATTGCGCACGCTGGTCAGGAGGATGGCGAACTGATCACCGTTCAGGCGGGCGAAGGAAGCCATACCGCTCTCGTTGCTGGCTTCACTGTCGTCCTCGTCGCCGCCCTGGGAAACCAGATCACCGTCGCGCAGGCAACCCTGCAGGCGCTTGGCGACGACCCGCAGCAGCTCGTCGCCCAGGGAGCGACCGAGCAGGTCGTTGACCGCTTTGAACTCGTCGATATCGAGGTAGAGAACCGCCAAGTAGCCCGACGACCTGAGGTGCTGGGACAACAGCAGCCCGGTGGTGCTGAGGAACATCTCGCGGTTGGGCAAGCCGGTCACCGAATCGTAGTTGCGCAGTTGCAGCAGCTCGGTCGACGCTTTCAGGGCGCTGTCGCGGACCTGCTCCAGGTCGAGCTCGTGATCGCTGATCGAGCTCAACTTGCGGGTCAGAGAGATCCAGCGATGGACTCGAAAGGTCAGCACCTTCCAGTTCACCGGGGCGGAGATCACGTCGGTGAACTCCACCGCCAGGATCTTTTGCAGGATTTCGGTGTCGACGAAGTCAGAGATCACCAGGACCGGCACCGCCTGGCCTTGGGGCTCCTCGCGCAGCCGTTGGCACAGCCTGGCCGCGTGCATGTCGTCGAGCTTCAAGTCGGTGACGATCAGGTCGACCTGCAGGCTGTCGAGCTCCTGGAGGATGGTTTCGCCGCGGGTCTCTGTCTTGACCTGGAAGCCCGCCGCCCGCAGGATCGTGGTCCCGATGGCTCGCACCTGTAGCTCTTGGGTGGCGATCAGTACCACCGGCGCTTGTTTGTGGGCCGCTTGATCGAGAAACAGCGCGCCGCTGCTGAACGCGTCGCGGGGCGGCGGGATGCTGCCTGATTGCGGCGCGGCGGATGCGGAGCTGCGGCTCATGATCTGCGGCTGGCTTCAGGAAGGAGCATGTCAGGCATGCGGGGTAGATAGAGAGGCTACGCCCAGGTTTTAATCGACTGTCGCCGGTACAGGTCAGAAGCTGCAGAACATCTCAGCATGCCGACCGAGGCCAGGATGAAAGATCGACCTTAAAGGCGATATTACAACGGCTCTAGGTATTCAGAAAATAGCGGCAAAAAATCCTTTCGTTTACTCTGGTTAACGAAAGAGGGCTATTTCATTCCAAGAACCTCGGCAGCGAAAGCCCACTGGTCCGCATAGTCTTCGACCTGCATCCAGGTGGGCTTGTTGGCGCCGTGACCGGCGCGCGTCTCGACTCGCAGCAGCACCGGGCGGTCGCAGCTCTGCTGGTGTTGCAACGCGGCGGCGAATTTATAACTATGCCAGGGGACGACTCGATCGTCGCGGTCCGCCGTGGTGATCAAGGTTGCCGGGTAGCAGGTGTCGGGGCGAACGTTGTGCACCGGCGAGTAGGCGGCCAGGGCTTGGAACTGGTCTTCGTTCTCACTCCAGCCGTAGTCCGAGCCCCATTGGTAGGCATTGGCGCTGGCGGTGTGGTAGCGCAGCATGTCGAGCACGCCGACCGCCGGCAGCGAGACGCCGAAGAGGTCGGGGCGCTGCAAGGTGACCGCGGCGGCCAGCAAGCCGCCGTTGCTACGGCCGTGGATCGCTAGTTTGGAGGATTGGGTGTACTGCTCCGCGATCAGCCACTCGGCGGCGGCGATGAAGTCGTCGAACACGTTCTGTTTTTGTGTCTTGGTCCCGGCCTGGTGCCACTCGGTGCCGTACTCGCCGCCGCCCCGGAGGTTGGCGATCGCCAGCAGGCCGCCCATCTCGAGCCACATCGTCCAGCGGACCCGATACTCCGGCGTCTCCGCCACATTGAAGCCGCCATAGCCGTAGAGCAGCGTCGGATTGTCGTCGCTGCGCTCGATCCCGGGGCGGTGGATGAGGAACATCGGCACCCGCGTGCCGTCCTTGCTGGTGAAGAACACCTGGTGGGTCTCGAAATCGGCGTCTTCCGAGTTGGTCTTGGGCTGTCGGAAGACGGTGGATTCGGCCGTCGCGACGTCGAGGCGGTAGATTGCCGGCGGTGCGGTGAAGCTCTCGAGCTCGAAGAAGGTCTCGTTGTCGTCCGGGCCGCCGGTGAATCCCGTCGCTGTACCGATGCCCGGCAGCTCGACCTCGACGGCTTCGCCACCGGCGACGTCGTAAAGTAGCACCTGGCTTCGGGCGTCGACCAGGTAACGCGTCACCACTCGGTCGCCGACGAGGCTGGCCCCGTCGAGGGTGTTAGTGCTTTCGGCAATGACTTCGCGCCAGGTCTCGGGCTGCGACGCGGTCGCACCCTGATCCAGATCGATGGCGATGACCCGAGCGTTCGGGGCTGACTGAGTGGTGTGGAAGAAGAGCTCGTTGCCGCGATCGCCGAGAAACACGTAGCGCCCGTCCCAGGCGTCCAACAGGCGGATAGCCGGTGCCTCCGGGTTGGCGAGATCCAGCACGTGCACCGCGTTGGCGGCATAGCCTTCGAACAGATTCAGCAGTAGATAGCGCCCGCCGTCGCTCATTCTGGGATAGGGGTCGTGGCCCGAGGCGGCGTCCGTCGAGTACACGTGGCGATCTTCGGACTGCGGCGTCCCGACCTGGTGGTAGTAGACCGCGACGGGCTGGCTGCCGTCGGGGGTACCGTCGGCCTTGCGCGGATAACGGCTGTAGTAGAAGCCGCTCGAATCTGTCGCCCAGGCCATCTCAGAGAATTTGATCGCGGTCAGGGTCTCGGCCGCGTCGTCGCCGCTCGCCACATCGCGGATGCGCCAGATGCGCCAGTCGGTACCACCGTCCGAAATGCCCCAGGCGACCTGGCTACCGTCCGGGCTGGGCTCCCAGTTGGCGAGCGAGATGGTGGCGTCGTCGCTCATCGGGTTGGGGTCGATCACCACCCGCGGCTCCGCGTCCAGGGCATCGGCGACCACCAGCACATCCTGTTCCTGCTGGCCGTCGTTGGTCTCATAGAAGTATCGACCGCCACGCTTCTTGGGTGTGCCGAACCGCTCGTAGCTCCACAGCTCGGTCATCCGCTGCCGGATGCCCTCGCGCCGGGCGATCGCCTCCAGATGGGGCTGGGCCAAGGCGTTCTGGCTGGCGACGAACTCCTGCGTCGCTGGCGATGCCAGATCCTCCAGCCAACGGTAGGGGTCCGGGACGTCGACCCCGAAGTAGGTATCGACATGGTCCGAGCGAGTGGCTTGTGGGTAGGTCAAGCTGGTCTCTTCCGGCGGCGTGCAGGCGATCAAGGTGAGGGGCAGAAGGAGGAGCGAAGGCCGGAAAAACGGACGGCGAAGGATCATGGGAGGCTCCGGGTGGTTCGTAGGTCATTCGGTCGGTTCGTACTTGGCGAACCACGCCAGCACATGGGCCACTTTGGCAATCAGCTGGCTGGGGCGGGCGGCGATGTTGTGCGAGGCGCCCGGTATCTCGACCAGGGCGGTGTCGATCTTGCGCAGCTTGAGGGCGTGGTAAAGCTGTTTGGACTCGGACAAGGGTGTCCGCAAATCGTCGGTGCCGACCATCACCAGGGACGGTGTCTCGACGTTTCCCACCAGGGAAATCGGCGAGTACTTCATGTACGCCTCGGGGTTCTCCCACGGCGAGCCGGGGTAGCGGTAGTCGTGATAGGCGTAGTAGTTGTCGGCCACCAGCGCCTTCGAGTACCAGTTGATCACCGGCTTGACGACGACCGCGGCGCGGAAGCGATCGGTCTTGCCGACGACCCAAGCGGTCATGATGCCGCCGGCCGAGCCGCCGGTGACGTAGAGCCGATCAGGATCGACCTGGCCGCGGGCGATCACCGCGTCGACACCGGACATGAGGTCGTCGTAGTCGTGGCCGGGATAGTCGTGGTAGAGCAGGTTGCCGAAGGTCTCGCCGTAGCCGGTACTGCCGCGGGGGTTGGCGTAGAGCACCACGTAGCCGGCGGCGGCATAGAGTTGCAACTCGGCGGCGAAGCGAGCACCGTAGTTGGCGATCGGGCCACCGTGGATCTCGAGCAGCAGCGGGTACTTCTTCTGCGGATCGAAGTCTGGCGGCTTGACGATCCAACCCTGGATGCGGCGCTGATCGTGGGACGACTCCCACCAGAGCTCTTCCACCTCGCCCAGATCACGGTGCTCCAACAAGTCGGCGTTGAGCCGGGTCAGGCGCTGGGGTGCCGCCTTGCCTTCCGACGTCGCCGCCCGCCATAGCGCCACGTCCGCCGGCCGGGCCGTGGTCGTGGCGGTGTAGGCGATCGCACCGTCGGCAGTCACCGAGAACGAGCCGCCGGGGTAGGGACGTCCGAGAGAGGTGCCGCCGAGATCATCGAACAGCTCCTGAACCTCGCCGGTCAACGCCACGCGACCGACCTTGGTGTGGCCGCGGTCGTGGTAGCTAACGAAAATCGCCTCGCCGCTTGAGCTCCACACCGGCGCGGCGACGCTGCGATCGAGCACGGTCGTCACCAGGCGCCTATCGCTCCCGTCGCGCCGCATCACGTAGAGCCCCGTCACCTGATAGGTCTGCACCTTGTCGTCGTAACCCAGGTAAGCGATCCATTCGCCGTCCGGCGACACGGCGGGGCTGTGGTCCGGGCCGTTGCGATCGGTCAACGCTTCGATGCTGCCGTTCTTTATCGACACGGCGTAGAGGTCGGACTCGCGGAAATCGTGTTCCCAATCCGTGTTGCGATTGGCCGAGAAGATCAGCTCTTCGCCGTCCGGCGTCCAGACCGGGGCGCCGCGATGGTGGAAGGCGCCCGTGGTGACCTGCCGTGGGGTGCCGCCTTCGGCCGGTACGACGAAGAGGTGGTTGTAGCCCGGCTCCAAGTAGCCGGCGCCGTCGGCCTCGTGCCGCAGGCGGGTGATCACCCGCGGCGGATCGGCCCATTCGGCCCCTTCCGGCGCCTTCAACGGCTCGACCAGCTCGGGCTCCTTGTCCACCACCAACATCGAAAAGGCGAGCCAGCGCCCGTCCGGCGACCAAGTGATGCCGCTCGGCGATTCGGGCAGCTGGGTCAGTCGCGCCACTGCAACACTGCCCAACCTGCCGCTGTCCATCCAACGGACGAAGATCTCGGCCCCGTCATCGGCTGAGGCAACGTAGGCCAGTCGCTTGCCATCGGGCGACCAGCGTGGCGAAGACTCTCGCGCTTCACCGTCCCCGAGCTTGCGATGACCCGTACCGTCGGCGCGAACCGTCCACAGGCTCGATCGCCGCCGATCCTTCATCAGGCTCATCGAGTTGCGCGCGTAAACGATGCGCTCGCCGTTGGGCGAGATCTGCGGATCGGAGGCGTACTCGAGATCGAAGACGTCGCGTTCAGTGAACCGGCGCGGCGCCTCCTGGCCGGAGGTCGGCGCTGCGAGCACGGCGAGGAACAAGGCCGCAAAAAGGGCTCGGACGATCATCGGTTCTCCTACGCATTGGGCAGCCGGGCGGATTGCGCGGAGAGTGTAGCAGGCGGATTTGGTGGCCCCCTAGGATAGGGACGATCCGCCGTCGGAGCAGGTCATCGTCACAAGCTGCCGCTACGGAGCGCTAGCAAGCTGTGGCAAAAGTCATGCTTTCACCACAGCCTGGTAGGGCGGCCCGCGATGGCGAGTCAGGTTCTAACGACCGTCGTCGAACCGAAGATAGGGCGCTGACGACTGGGGCGAGCCGGTACCGCGGGTCGGTCCCTGGCGGATGGACTCGACGAGGGCTCCGGGCGACCCAGCTCACAGGACGACCCAGGGCCGGCTCAGTAGCCGAGGCCGGGAAAGGTCAGCACATTGCGGATGTTGAAGTTGAGCCGGCCGTCGTCCAGGGGGATGTGGTTCAAGAACCCCTGGGCTAGACCTGAGCCCCAGCGCTCGTGCTCGA
>JBCCGX010000271.1:0-10073 GCA_039029035.1 Acidobacteriota bacterium
CCCCAGACCTCGCGCGCGCCGTCGCGCGCCGCCGCCGCCCGCGACTTGCCCTGCTGCCGGTGGCGATAGATGTTCTCCAGTACGACGATGGCGTTGTCGACCACCATGCCGACAGCGAAAGCCATCCCCGCCAGGCTGATGACGTTGAGCGAACGGCCGAGCCAGAGCATCATCAGGAAGGTGCCGACAACGCTGATCGGGATGGCGACCGCGATGATCAGGGTCGAGGAGGGGCTGCGCAGGAAAAGCAGCAGAATGATGATCGCCAGGCTCCCGCCGAGCATCAGATTCTGCTGCACCAGATCGATGGCACTGACGATGTAGTCGGTCTCGTCGTAGCTCTCGAGCATCTCGAGACCGCGACCGCGTAGCAGCTCCCGATTGAGCCGCGCGACGACATCGGTGAGGCCGGCCATGACGGCGATGGCGTTGGCGCCGGTCTCGCGCTGGACGTTCATCGCCAGGATCGGCTGGTCGAAGTAGAACACCTCGCCGGTGGCCTTGCGGTAGCTCAGCTCGGCACGGGCCACGTCGCGGACGAAGACCGGCACGCCGCCCCGCACCGCGACGACGACGTCTTCGATCGCCTCCGGCGAGTCGTACTCGCCCACCGTTCGCACGACGTAGCGCCGCTTACCCTCGTCGAAATCGCCGCCGGAGGTGTTGCGGTTCTCGCGGTCGATCGCCTGTACCAGCTCGTTCAGGGTCACCTGGCGCGCCGCCAGCTTCGCCGGATCAACGGTGACCTGCAGCTCGCGCTGGCGGCCGCCGAAGATACGCGCCCGGGCGACACCGGGCACCCGCTCGAGCTCGGGTTTGATCGAGTCGTCGAGGAAGTCATAGAGGGTCGAGATATCGCCCGCAAAGGGCTCGTCGCCACCCGGCAGGAGGGTGTACCAGGCCATGGCCGCGTTCTGTGAATCGACCGTCTCGAGCACTGGGCGCTCGGCGTCGGTGGGGTATTGCGGTACCTGCTCCAACCGGTTCGAGACCTTGAGCAGCGCCGCGTCGACATCCGTTCCGGTGAGGAATGAAAGAACGATGTTGGCGTTGCTGTCGGAGCTGGTGCTCTCCATCCGTACCAGCCCTTCGAGGCTCTTCAGCTGCTCCTCCTGCTCTTCGACGATCTCGCGCTCGATCTCGAACGGGCTGGCCCCGGGCCACAGGGTGGTGACGCTGATCTCGGGCTGCTCGACGCTCGGGGTGAGCTGCACCGGAATGCGGGTCAGGGCGATGCTGCCGAACAGCACCAGCAGAAGGACGCCGACGGCGGTGGTCACCGGTTTGGCGACCGCCGTGTCGACCAGTTTCATGACCCGCTTTCGCTCGGCGATCCGGGCAGAGGGTAGCTCTGGTCGGAGCCGGCCACGGCCTGACCATCGGCCAGTCTCTCGTTGCCGCGAGTCACCACGCGGTCTCCGGGCACGACCTCGCCATGGACGGCGATCCACTGGCCGATCGCGGTGCCGGGCTCGACCGCGACCCGGCGGACGGCCGACCCATCGTCGGCGATGTAGACATGGCTCTGGCGATCGCGCGTCACCACCGCGTCTTTCGGCACCAGGGTGGCGCGCACCGGCGCGCCGACCTCCAGGTCTACCTGGGCCAGCATTCCGACGCCGACCCGACGCCCGGAGCTCGGCAGGCGGACGAGGACCGGGAAGGTCCGCGACCTGGCATCGGCGCGCGGCACGATCGTCCGGATCGTGCCCTGAGCGTCGTACTCGGGCAACGCTTCGAACCGCACCCGGGCCGGCGACCCGGCGACGAGATCGCCGAAACGCCGCTCGGGGACCTCCAGGCGCACCTCGAGGGTGTCGAGAGAGATCAGCTCGACGACCGGATCGCCGACGTCGACCCACTCGCCGACCTGACACAGCTCCTGGCCGACGACGCCCGAGAACGCGGCGCGGATGGTGGTGTTTTCCAAGTCACGCTCGAGGCGTGCCACTTCGGCGCGCAGTTGGGCGACCCGCCCTTGCCAGGCTTCGCTATCGTAGGCCGCATCGTCGACCTGCTGCCGGCTCACCACCTCGGAGCCCTGCAGCTCGCGGGTGCGCTCGAGCTTGAGCTCGGCCGACTTGAGCCGCGCTTCGGCCTCCGCCAGCTGCCCGGCCGCGGCCTGGGAGCGCAGCTCGATCGCGTCGCGCCGCAGACGGGCCAGGGGACTGCCTCGCTGCACTTCGGAGCCTTCCGGCGCCAGCAACTGATCGACAATGCCCGCCACTTCGGTTGCCAAGACCGCCGTGCGCCGCGCCTCGACCGTGCCGGTCAGCCGCAGGTTCGGGCGAACCCGGTGCTCGATGGCGGCGGTGAAGCGCACCGGCACCTGGGCCCGGGCCACCGCACTGAAGGCGAGGCTAACTGCCAGGGCAAGATACAGGGCGTTTCGACGAGGCATACATCAAAAGTCCTTCCCCAAGGTCACCGTCTGAAGCTCTTTGCGCAAGGCCTGATTGAAAAGAGCCGGTCCGAACCAAGTGTATGCCACAATCGATAGCCAGAGCAGGGTGATGAAGTTCGCCAAACCCTCGTGGGTCATGACCTCGGCAGTGATCACCCCGACCCGATAGAGCACATAGGCGGCGAGCAGCACCAGGATCGAACGGCCGTCGCCGAGGCTGCCCATCCAGGTCGCGTAGCGCCACCACAATCCCAGGACCAGGCTGCTGCGGGCTTTGATCTGAGCCATCAGGGCCAGCGCGTCGCGGCTCGTCGGATCGTTACGCAGGGCCCACACCGCATGCTCCCGGGCTTCGTCCAAGCGGTCCTTGTGGAGCAGGACCCGGCCCATGAGGATCAAAGCACCGTGGTGCTCGGGAAGAAGCTCCAGGGCTTCCTGGGCACGCTGCTCGGCGACGGCAACGGCGCCGGTCGCGAGGTGTGCCTCGCCGAGATCCACCAGATTGTCGGGGTCGTTGGGGTCGATCTCGAGCGCCTTCTCGAGCAGGGGCAGCGCCTCTGCCCGCCGGCCAGTGAGCTGATAGATCCCGGCCAGGGATCGATAGTAGGCCGAGTTGTGCGGATCCTGCTCGAGGAGCTGCCGGAAGCGCTCCTCGGCGGGAAGAAACTTGCGCCGAGCCGCCAAAACCAGCCCCGAGGCGTAGAGGGCCAGGGACGACTGGGGCTCGAGCGCCAAGGCCATCCCCGACTCGTGCTCGGCGGCGTGCAGCCGCCGCAGGTCGAGCAGGCACATGGCGAGCAAGGCATGGGCGTCGGAGTCGTCCGGGTCAGCGCTCAGCACCTGGCGCAGGGAGTCGACCGCACCCTCCAGCTGGCCCTGTTGCATTTGCTGCTGGGCGGTGAACAGCCAACGCTCGACCTCGGGCTCTCTCATGACGTCTCCGGCGCCTCCTTCAGACCAGGACGAAGGCCCACAGAGTCGGTACGGCTTCGGCCACGCGACCGCGCAGGAAGTAGGCGAGAAAAACCACCACCAAGCCGTTGCGTACGGTGCCGCCAAAGTGCTCGTAGAGCGAGAAGCTACGGCTCTGCAGCACGTAGAGCCAATAGCTCATCGCCAGCTTCCAGACCGTCAAGCTGATCAAGGCATAGCGCACCCCGACTTCGCCGAAGACGCCCTGGCCGGCCAACGCGAGGATCACGATCATGATGAGAAAGCTGCCGACGAAGCCGCCAGCCGCCAGGGCGAGCTCGCGACGCCGGGTCGGGCTACCCACCGCGAAACCGTTGATGGCGAACCAGGGCCAGCTGATGAAGGCGCCACCGAACATCACCGCCAGGAGGGGCCACATCGGATCGACCACCAGATGGGTCCAGGCCCCTGGCTGTGGCTCGTCCTCGATCCGGTAGCTCATCGACGGATCTTCTATCGACCGTGCTTCTTCAGAAAATCGAGCACGTCGTCGTATTGGCCGGCCTCGTTGGCATAGCGGGCATAGTTGCGGGCGGTCGTCAGCCACTCCAAGGTGGTCGGTTTGACCGCCTTCAGTGCGGTCCGCAGGTGCGCGGCGCGGATCGGCACCTCTTCGCCGGAATCGATCGACGCTTCGATCGCCTCGTCGCTGGCGGTCTCCACCAGGTGGTCGAGGTCGGCGCCGGAGAAGCCGGACGTGCGCTTGGCGAAGTGGGCGAGGTCGATCGCCTCTTCCTGTGGTCGATCGGCCAGACGGATTTCGAGGATCGCCTCGCGAGCCGGGCGGTCCGGCGGCGGCACGAAGAGCAGGCGATCGAAGCGGCCGGGGCGTCGGAAAGCCGAGTCCACCGCCCAGGGTACGTTCGTCGCAGCGAGGATCAAGACACCCGAGTTGTTGCGCGAGAAGCCGTCCATCTCGGACAGGAACTGGCTCACCAGCTTGGAGGAGGTCGCTTCTCGGGTGTACTGGCGCTTACCGCCGAGGGCTTCGATCTCATCGAAGAAGAGCACCGCCGGGGTGCTCGCTCGGGCCTTCTCGAAGATCGCCTGGAGCTTGCGCTCCGACTCACCGATATACATGTCCAGCACGTCGGCGATGGCGACATTGAGGAAGGTGGCTTCACATTCACCGGCCGTTGCTCGGGCCAGCAGGGTCTTGCCGCAACCCGGCGGGCCGTAGAGCAGGATGCCACCGCCGACCCGTTTCTTGAAGCGCTCGAAGAGAGAAGGCTTTTGGAACGGCAGGATGATGCGCTTGTGGATTTGGCGCTTGATCTCGTCCAGCCCACCGACGTCGGAGAAGTCGACGCTCTCTTCCTGCGGCATCAAGAGCCGCGAGACCTCACTCTCGTCCGTGTCGTCGTTGGAGATCACCCGCAGACGCGGGTGTCCGCCCTGGCTTCCGTGCTGCGGGAAGCTGCGCACGTTCACCGCCAGCCGATCCCGCAAGTCGAGGTCTTCCAGCGCCGGGTTCTCAGCCACCGCCGCACGGTAAGCTGCAAGTCCTTCCTTGTGCTGCTCCTTGGCAAGGAAGATCTTGGCTCGTAGCAACTGGCCTTCGGGCGACTCGTCGTCTGCCAGGGTCAACGCTCGATCGGCGTCGTCCGCAGCCAGGCAGGCGCGCGCGGCGAGGAGCCGATGGTCGGCTTGGATCAGCGTCGCGGGATCGAGATCACGGACGAGATCGTACGCCTTCTGCGGCTCCTGACGCTCGAGGTGGGCACCGACCAGCACCATCCGCAGTTGCGGATTGTCGGGCGTCGCCTCCAAAGCGCGGCGGAGAGACTCGAGCGTCGCGTCGTCCATAGATTCGCCGGGTCGGCTCGGCTCAGCCGATCTTGCCCTTGACGATCGCTGCTTCCACCGTCAGCAGCGTCTTCTCCATCGTCGCCCGTAAGGCCTGCTCGTGATCCGCTTTGGGCAGCTCCTGAGCGGTGAGGTCGGCATAGGACAGCCGCTTCTGCCAAACGACGGAGCCTTGGTCGTACACTCGCACCTCGTAGGTACTCGCTTCGTCACCCAAATCTTCGGCCTGAAGGTGGTACTTCTTGCCGTCGTGCTCGAAGACTGTATTGCTACCGATGATCATGGCTTGCCAGAGCTGGAACTCAAACGGCCGGGACCGAGACGGGTCGATTCTAGCGCATCCTGTCGCCCCGGCTTGCTAGGAGATGGCGAAAGTCATCCCGTCGTGGCCGACGATCAGCCTGCCGGTGTAACCCCTCGCCCGTGCCGCGTCGTTGAGCGCCGCTTCGTCGAGCTCGCAGTAGAGATGCGAGCAGACGATCCCCGATGCCTGGCTACGCACCGCCAGCTCGAGAATTTCCTCCTCTTCAAGGTGGCCGGCGTCGATCACCGCCAGGTCTGCTTCACGCAGAAAGGCCACTTCTTGCTCGTGGAAGGACGAGTCGCCGGTGAAGGCGTAGACCTGGCCGTCGACCGTCAGCTTCAGACCGCGGTTGTCGGCCGGTGGCAGATCACAGAACCCCAGCTGGTGAGAGCCGAGGGTGAATTGGTCGTCGCGGATCTCGTGCAGGTGCACCGCAAAGTGCTCGCGCTGCAGGGTCCGCGGCCCGAACAAGCTCATCAGCCGCATGAGCTGCACTCGCAGGCCGATCGGCCCATAGATGTGGAGGTCTCGAGTGCGCGGGTCGATCTGCGACCATGCCGCGGCGTGGAGGTAAGGGATCAGGTCCGACAGGTGGTCGGGATGGAAATGCGACAGCACAATGTGCTCGACATCATCCTGGCGCAAGCCTCGCTCCACCAGGCGATGGGCGATACCGCGGCCGAAGTCATAGACCAAGCGCAGATCGTCGAGCTCGACGAGGACCGAGGAGGCCATGCGCTCGGTCTGCAGCTGGCAGGTGCCGGTGCCGAGAAGAGTGATCAGGCCTGGCATGGCTTGGGACCGGCAGTCGGGATCGGTGGCGCTCTACGGACCCGCCCGGTAGGCCTCGGTCAGCGTCTCGACGCGTTCCCGGTTGACTCCGAGATCGGAGTAGCCGGTGCGTGAGGCCGAGCGCAGGTGGATCTTGCCCGCCGCCTGGTCGATGTGGATCTCCAGGTCGTCGATGTAACGCCAGATCAGGCTGCTGGCCTCGGCGTGCAGGTAACTCTCCGTGGCATCGACGATGCGCGTCCGAGGCATTTGCTCGACGATGCGGCGCAGCTTCGCCATCGCCGCCACGGCGTCGCCTTCAAGAGCCAACGGCTCGACGCGATGCTGCTCGCCCTCGGCATGGGTCGAGACGCAGTTGGGCGTCGACGGACAGCCCCCGAGGGCGCCACCTTGGGCCAAGCCGGTTGCCGGACCCATGACCAGCCGGCGGTGGCCCAGGATGCCGATCACCAGAAGCAGCACGACGATCAATATGACGATCAACACTGTGAAGAGCTTTCGCATGACGTCTGTAGTCTAGACTACGCACTGTATCTGCATCCAAACTGTATCTGTATACAAGACGTGTCTCGATGGCTTCAGGAGTCACCATGAAGATTGCCATTCACTACTGCCCGACCTGAGGCAACAACCAAGACAAAGCCGCGGGTCTCGCGGCTCTGATCAAGCAGCGGCTCGGGCTCGACGCCGAGATCACCGCGGGTAAGACCAGCCAGTTCGACGTTCTGGTCGACGGTGAAACGGTCGTGCAGCGCGGCGGCAATTGGCTCACTCGCAAGCTCGGCGCCGGCTATCCGGATTTCGACCACGTGGTCGACGTGCTCGCCAAGCATCAGGCGGGTCGCACCGCGCCCGCCTGAGCCGGCCCGCACCGTTCGAGCACGACAGTCCGAAAAAACCTCCGCGCACCGAACAAGGCGGTGGTTGGCGCGTAGAGTGTCGTCGTGCTTATGAGACGCCGTCCATTTCGAGACGTCTCGAGACCCAGAGGGCAGCCCGATGATTTCAGTCCAGCAGCTGACCTTCACCTACAATCGCTCGGCGACTCCGGCGATCACGGACCTCGACTTCGAGGTCGAGCGCGGCGAGATCTTCGGCTTCCTGGGGCCCAACGGCGCCGGCAAGTCGACGACCCAGAAGATCCTGATCCGTCTATTGAGCGGCTACCAGGGCAGCGCCGTGGTCTTCGACCAAGATCTATCGCGCTGGGGCAACAACTACTACGAGCGCGTCGGCGTCTCGTTCGAGCTGCCCAACCACTACCTCAAGCTGAACGCGATCGAAAACCTGACCTACTTCAGCGCTCTCTACACCGGCGCAACCCTACCGGTGGATGAGCTCCTCGAATGGGTCGACCTGGCCGATGACGGCTCCACTCTGGTGTCGCAGTACTCCAAGGGGATGAAGAGCCGCCTGTCGATCGCCCGCTCGCTGCTCAATGATCCCGAGCTCATCTTCCTCGATGAGCCGACCACCGGGCTCGATCCGGTCAGCGGACGGCGCATCAAGGAGCTGATCAAGACGCAGAAAGACGCCGGCAAGACGGTCTTCCTCACCACCCACGACATGACCATCGCCGATGAGCTGTGCGATCGGGTGGCCTTCATCGTCGACGGCCGGATCCAGCTGATCGATGAGCCGCGGCGTCTCAAGCTGGAGCATGGCCAGCACAACGTACGGGTGGAGTACGGCGGCAACGGACAGACCGACCAGCGCGATTTCCCTCTCGACGGTCTGGGTGAGAACCACGAGTTCGCCGAGCTCTTGCGGCACGAGCAGGTCCAGACGATCCACAGCCAAGAGGCGACGCTGGAAGACGTCTTCATCCGGGTTACCGGCCAGGAGCTACGGTGAACCGACTCCTCTCCACTATGGCTTGGGATGCGCGGCTGCAGGTCCGCAACGGCTTCTATGCTGCAGCGGCGGGGGTAGCGGTGTTCTTCGCCTTGCTGCTCAGCTGGCCGGATCGAGAGGCTTTGCAGTGGATCTTGCCGGCCTTCGTCTTCGGCAACCTGCAGGTCAACACCTTCTACTTCCTGGGCGGCATGGTGCTGCTCGAGAAACGTGAAGGGACGCTCGAGGCACAGATCGTCACGCCGCTGGCCACCTGGGAGTATCTAACCTCCAAGCTGGTGACTCTGACGGCCCTCGGCTTGGTGGAGAATCTGGCGATCGTCGCCGTCACCTATGGCTTCGACTTCCACCCTCTGCCCTTCCTTGTCGGCATGTTGCTGGCGTCGCTGATGTACGCCCTGATCGGCTTCGCCCTGGTGGCGCGCTACGACTCGATCAACGAGTACTTGATGCCTTCCGTCTTGGTGACGCTCCTGCTGGCGATACCCCTCATGCCCTACTTCGGCTATTGGCCGGGCTGGTGGCACGCCCTGCATCCGCTCCTCGGGCCACTCCTGTGGATGCGATCGGCCTTCGAGCCGGTGTCTCGCGGTGAGTTGATCTACGGCCTGCTCTATTCCCTGCTGTGGATCGCGCTGCTGTTCCGTTGGAGCCAACAAGCGTTCTACCGCTTCATCATCACCAAAGAAGGAACCCGCGGTCGCCATGCTGTGGTCGCTGGAGGGAGACCCTGAAATGGCCCTGGTACGCGCCATCCGTGGCCTGGCACCGATCGACGCCAAGAGCGTCGGCCGCGATCCGCTGCTGCGCTGGATGATCGTCATGCCGGTGGTGATGGCGCTCCTCTTGCGCCTGGTGGTCGCAGTGGTCACGGTGCGCCTGCGGGAGCGTTACGGCTTCGATCTCGAGCCTTACTACGCCTTGATCACCAGCTTCATGTCGCTCATCGGACCGATGATGGCGGGGGTCGTGATCGGCTTCCTGTTGTTGGATCAACGCGACGACGGCACCTTGACCGCCCTGCAGATCACGCCGGTGTCGCTGCAGGGCTTCCTGGTCTACCGCCTCGGGGTGTTGATCGTGGTCAGCATCCTCATGACGATGATCGCTGTGCCGATGGTGGGCCTGGTAGAGATCAGCCCTCTTGCGCTCCTCCTGGTGGCGATCGTCGCCGCACCCCTGGCGCCAATCTATGCCTTGATTCTGGTTTGTTTCGCCAACAACAAGGTGCAGGGCTTCGCCTTGATGAAGGCGGTCGGTACGCTCAGCTGGCCACCGATCATCGCCTTCTTTCTGCCCTCCGCCTGGCAGTGGACGATGGGGGTCGTGCCGCAGTTCTGGCCGGTGAAGCTCTTTTGGCTGCTCGAGGCGGATGCGGGTGGCATCCTGCCCTACGTGGTCGTAGGTCTAGTCTACCAGGCCCTCCTCATCGTGCTGTTCCTGCGCCGTTACGAGCGCGTCCTGCAACGCTGATCGCTTGCGGCGTGGCGGTTCGGAGGGTTAACCTGGACGATCCTTCGTTCCATTCCACCGCTTGAGGGAGCCGCGATGAAGAACGTCGCCCTGAGCTTCTCTGTTTCTGTGCTGGTGCTGAGTGCCACCTCCTCATCCGCCGGGGACCTCTCGCCGACCGATCCAGACTTCCGGCTCGAGGTGTCGGAGAACGGCCTCGAGACGATCGAGTACCTCGTTCGCGACGCCGTCGCACCTTTGCCCGAGAGGTCCGGCACAAGGATCTCGGGAACCACGGTTTGGGGCACCCCGATCTACGGTGCGGCGCCGGACTGGCAAAACGATATTCGGCGCCAGATCGGCGGCGTGGAGGTGGCCGATCTGAATGGCGACGGTCTGCTGGACGTCGTCGCCGTGTGTTACAACTCGTCGGCTTTTCCACCCTACGACGACTGGCACAACTTCATTTACTTCAACACTGGCAGCGAG
>JBCCGX010000272.1:0-10058 GCA_039029035.1 Acidobacteriota bacterium
CCGGCGTTGCGCAGCTGGTTCATGTGATCGAGCAGGACGATGCCGTTGTTGACCACGATGCCCATGAGGATGAGCAGGCCGATCTGGGACATCATGTTGAAGGGGGTGTCGGTGAGGGCCAAGAGCCAAGCGGCGCCGGGGAGGGCAAAGACGATGGAGAGGAGGATGGCGAAGGGTTGGGCCAGGGATTCGAAGAGGGAGGCCATCACCAGGTAGACGAGGAGGAGGGCGAGGAGGAAGTTGACGCCCATCTCCTGGCCTTGGTTGTCCTGATCGAGGATGCGTTGGTTCCAGGACCAGGAGTAGCCGCCGGGCATCTGGAAGCTGTCCATCATGCCGGCGATCTCTTCTTTGACCTCTTCCCAATCTTCGCCCTCGTAGGTGGCGCGCACGGCGACGCGAACTTTGCGGTTCTCGCGCTCGATCTCGTCCGGCTTCTCGATCACCTCGAAGGTGGCGATGTCGCCCAGGGTGAGGGGGCGGCCGTCGATGTCGCGGAAGGGGATCTCTTTGAGGTCGGCCAGGTTCTGGCGGTCTTCGATGCGTAAGCCGAGCCAGGTTTCGACCTCGCGGCGGCCATCGTTGAAGCCCGGCAGGCGGAAGCTACCGAGGGTGAAGGAGAAGGTGTCGGCCACCTCTCGCGCGGTGAGATCGAGGCGGGCGGCCTTGTCGCGGTCGATCTTGACCTGGATCTCCTTGCGGCTGCTGCCAAGCGACGAGGTGATGTCCTGGATGCCGTCGACCTGCTCCAGGCGGCGCTGGGTCTCGGCGCCGAGCTTGGCGAGGACGGCGGAGTCCTGGCCGAAGATGTTGACCGCGAAGTAGGTCGAGCCGCCGCCGGACTCTTCGTCCTCGTAGAACGACAGCTTGACGCCGGGGATCTCCGGCAGGGCCTCCCGCACCTTGGCGCGCAGGGCTTTGACCTCCTTGTCGTCGAAGTCCTTGCGCGACAGCGTGAGGGTGGTGCCAGCCTCGTTCGAGGCGTAGAAGCTGTAGAGGGATTCGACGTGGAATTCCTCCATCTTCGGGGTCAGCGCTGCTTCGACGATGTCGACCGTGCGCTCGGCTTGGGATTTGTAGGTGAAGTCGGTGAACTCGTAGTTCAGGTAGAGGCGCTCGTTGACCCCGCCGGAGAACTGGCTGGTCTCGACCCACTCGATGGCGAAGGGTAGGAAGCCGAGGGGCAGGACGACCAGGAGGAGCAGGGCGGCGAAGGCGGCCTTGTGCTGCAGGGTCCAGCGCAGAAGGCCGACATAGCGATCCTCCAACGCGCTGATGGCAGCGATCGGTTTGGCCTTGCCGGGTGGCATGAAGCGGCTCGACATCAGCGGGATGAGGGTCAGCGACGAGAACAGCGAGCACACGAGCGACAGGGCAATGGCGATGCCGACCTCGCCGAGCCAGGTGGTGAGCTGCGATTTGTTGCCGACGATCAACGGCAGGAAGACGATCAGCGAGGTCGCAGTGGACGCCACCACCGCCAGCGACACGGCCTTGGCGCCGGTGAGGGCGGCCTCCTTCGGATCGGCGATCTTCCGCTTGGTGCGGTCGATCGCCTCGAGGATGACGATGGCGTTGTCGACCAGCATGCCGACACCGAGCATCAAGCCCATCATCGACAGGATGTTGAGGGTCTTGCCGAGGAAATACATCACGCCGCAGGCGGCGATGATCGAGAACGGGATCGACAGGGCCACGATGCTGGTGGAGCCGAAACGGCGGAGGAAGAAGTAGAGCACCACAATGGCCAGCAAGCCACCGATGAGGCCGGCCCGGGTGAGGCCGTTGAGGGCACCGGTGATCTGATCGGCCTGGTTCTGCCACACGAAGAGGTCGACGCCGGCGAGCAGCGGATCGTCCGAGATCTCGGTCTCTATCGTGCCCATGACCGCGTGCACGACGTCGACGGTGTTGGCGGTCGACTCCTTGAAGACCGTCAGGGCGATAGCGTCTTTGCGATTGAGGTGGCGGCCGTAGCGGATCGGTGGCTCCTCGTAGGAGATCACCGCGACGTCGGCGAGGCGTAGGCCGCGCGGGTCGATGATCAACTGCTCGAGCTCTTCGACCGCGCCGAAGGAGCCCAGGGCGCGAGCCGTGTAGCGTAAGGCGCCGCTCTCGACCTCACCGAGCACCATGTTGGCCGAGGCGCCAGACAGCAGCTGGATCAGGTCGCCGACGTCGATGCCGTGCTCTTTGATCTTGTCGAGCACCAACTCGATGAAGATCTCGCGCGGCGCCACGCCGTCGAGATCCACTTTGGCCACGCCGGGCAGCCGGCGCAGGCGGTTGAGCACCCGGGCTTCGAGCAGCTCGTAATTCTCCGACAGGTCGACACCCTCGGCCGAGATACGCGCTTCGACCACCGGGATGTCGGTGCTGTTGAAGGAGAAGATGCGGATCTCGCCGATCTCTTCCGGCAGCTCGGGTTCGATGTGATCCATCTTCTCCGACACTTGCATGCGGATGATGTCGAGGTCGTAGCCCCAATCGAATTGCAGGAAGACCGAGGCGCCGTCGGCGGTGGAGTCCGAGCGCATGCGCTTGATGCCGGAGAGGGTCGCCAAGGTCTCTTCCACCGGCTTGGTGATCTCGCGCTCCACCTGGGTCGGATTGGTGTTGGTGTAAGGCACCTCGACCGCGATGAAAGGGATGTCGATCTCGGGCAGGAAAGCGATCGGCAGACGCGACATGGCGATGCCGCCGAAGAGCAAGGTGCTGAGCAGCAGCATCGCGGTGGTGATCGGCCGGCGGACGGCGAGAGTTGGCAGGTTCATCAGCCCACCGCCTCCGCCGGCTCGCCCAGCCCGTCGAGGTCGACGCGGTCAGCGCCTTCTGTCTCGACGGCCTCAGCCTCGTCCGCTGGCAAGAGTTTGCGGTCGAGCAGCGAATAGACCACCGGGATGACGATCAGGGTGAGCAGGGTGGCCACCGCCAGGCCGCCGATGACGGTGATCGCCAGGGGTGCGCGCAGCTCAGCGCCTTCGCCGAGTCCGAGGGCCATGGGGGTGAGGCCGAAGATGGTGGTGGCGGAGGTCATCAGGATCGGTCGCAGGCGGCGTTTGCCGGCTTCGAGCAGGGCGTCGCGTTTGGCCATGCCCTCGTCGCGCCGCAGGCGGTTGACCGCATCGATCAGAACGATGGCGTTGTTGACCACGATGCCGGCCAGCATCACGCTGCCGATCAGGGCGACGACGTTGATCGTGTTGCCGGAAAGCGCCAGGGCGCCGACGACGCCGATAGCACCCAGGGGCAGGGTGAAGATGATCACGAAGGGGTGCAGGAAGGACTCGAACTGCGACGCCATCACCAGGTAGACCAGAAAAGTCGCCAGGGCCAGGGCGAGGAGCAGGGAGCGGATCGAGCGCGCCATTTCTTCTTGCTGGCCACCGACGGTGGCGGTGGCCGAAAGCGGCAACGCCTCGCCTTGGATCGCCTGCTCCAGATCGGCGGCGACGGCACCCATGTCGCGTCCGGTGAGGTTGCCGGAGATCAGGGCGGCACGCTTCTGACTGATCCGGCGGATTTCGCTCGGGCCCTCGGTGAGGGTGATGTCGGCGACCGCCTTGAGCTGGATCGGCACACTCTGGGCGCGGCCGGTGGCGATCTCACGCTCTACCAGGATGCCGAATTGGGTGCGCTCGGTCACCTTGCGCGAGCCGCCGACCTCCCGCTGGCCGATGATCAGCTCGCCGACCTGATCGACGGAGGCTTGGCCGCCGTCGATCGAGCGCACCAGGATGTCGATCTCACGATCGCCTTCGGTAAAGCGGGTCGCCACGTCGCCCTGGATCTTCTGCCGTACGGTGCTGGCGACGTCGGCCAGATTGAGGCCGAGCTGCACCAGCTGCTGGCGGTTGAAGGTTACCTGCAGCTCCGGGTTGCCGAGCTCGGCGGACGATTTGAGGTCGACCACGCCCGGCACCTGCTCGACCCTCTGCTTGATGCGGCTGGCGGCCTCGTGCAAATCATCAAGGTGGTCGCTGTAGACCTCGACCTCGATCGGAGTGCGGAAGGTGAAGACCGAAGGGCGCTCGAATTTGAAACGGGCTTCGGAGGCGCCTTCGAGGCGCTCTCGCAGCAAGGCTGCGACGGCCTCTTCGGCCGCCACCGACTCGCCCGGCTTCAGGCGTACCTGGATGCGGGCGACGTTCTCGCCCTCGGTGCCGGTGTTGGATAAGGAGAGACCCGCGCCTCCGGTGATCGAAGAGAAGGATTCGATGCGCTCGTCACCAGCCAAGGCCTCCTGGATGTCGTCGACAAAGCGGTCGGTAGCCTCGAGTGGTGTGCCTTCCGGCAGCTCGACCCGGAAGCTGAACTCGCCCTGGGAGAGGGTCGGGATCAGGTCGAGGCCAAGCGTCGGAACCAGCCAGACGGCGGCGCCCAGGGCGACCAAGGCCACCGCCAGGACCAGGGCCGGAGCCCGCAGGGATCCGGACAGAACCTTCGGGTAGAAGCTCGAGACACCGTTCATCAACCCGTCGAAGGCGCGGCCGAACGGGCGACCGAGGTTGGTCAGCAGCTCGATAAAGCCGCCGACAACGAAGCGCAGGGCGAACAGGATCCACTTGGGTAGGGTGATGAAGAGAGCGATCAGGCAGAGCTCGCCGTAATGCCGGCCGTAGGCCAAGGCCCGGCGAAGCCCTGAGGCCTCGCCCTCGACCAGCTCCGGCGGTGTCCACTGGTAGGGGCGGCGCGCCACGGGCCGGGCCAGAGACTCGGTGTCCTCGTGGCGGGTGACCAGGGCGGCGAGCATCGGGATCAGGGTGAGGGAGACCGCGAGGGAGGCGATGAGGGAGAACGACACGGTCAGAGCCTGGTCGCGGAAAAGCTGTGCGGCGACACCTTCCAAAAAGATCACTGGCAGGAAGACGGCGACGGTGGTGAGGGTGGAGGCGATCACCGCCTGGCCGACCTCCGAGGCGCCGCGGCGGGCGGCTTCGAAGGGACCATCGCCTTGCTCGCGACGTTTGTAGATCGCTTCCAGCACCACGATGGCGTTGTCGACCAACATGCCGACACCCAGCGCCAGGCCGCCCAGGGACATGATGTTGAGCGACGTGCCGGTGCGATACATGAGGAAGAAGGTGGCGACGATCGACAGCGGGATCGACACGCCGATGATCAGGGTCGAGCGCGGATCCTTGAGGAAGAGGAGGAGAATGAGGATGGCGATGACACCGCCGAGGGCGGCGTTGTTCAGCACCTCCCGGATCGAGGCCTCGATGAAGCCGGACTGGTCGGAGCCGGCAGCGATGGCGATGCCCTCCGGCAGCTCCTTCTCCAGGTTCTCGAGCCGCGCTTGCACCGCTCGCGCCACCTGCACGGTGTTGGCGTCGCCTTCCTTGTAGAGCGCCAGCTCGACGGCCTCGTCGCCGCCGAAGCGGGTGATGACCTCGCGCTGGCGGTGGCCGCGGCGGATCTCGGCCACGTCGGCCAGAGTGACGATGCGGTTGCCCTGGTTGAACAGTACGGTCTCGAGGATGTCGTCCAGGCGCTCGAACTCGTTGCGCGAGCGCACCAGGTAGCGCGCTTCCTTTTCGTACAGGCTGCCACCGGCCTGGTTGATGTTCTCTTGCGCCAGGCGCTCGCGCACCGCTGCGATGTCGAGACCGAGGAGCGCCAGCTTGCCCTCTTCGACCTGTACTTGGATTTCCTCCTCGTAGCCGCCCGAGACTTTGATGGCGGCGACCCCTTCGGTCGACTCGAGATCTTTCTTCAGGATCTCTTCGCCTAGGTAGCGTAGCTGGAAGAGATCGTCGGTGCCGCTCAGGTAGAGGCGCATGATCGGATCGTTGGCCGGATCGAAGCGCAGCAGCACGGGTTTGCTCGACTCGCGCGGCAAAACGAGGAGGTCGAGCTTTTGGCGCACGTCGAGAGCGGCAAAGTCCATGTTGCGGCCCCAGTCGAACTCCAGGGTGACCTGGGACAGGCCCGGGCGCGAGACCGAGGTCAAACGCTGCACCCCGGCGACAACGCCGACAGCTTCTTCGATCGGCCGGGTGAGTAGGGCCTCCACTTCGGCCGGCGCGGCGCCGGTGAAGCGACTCTCGATCGTCAGGCTGGGGTAGGAAATGTCGGGTAGCAGGTTGATCGGCAGGCGACTGAAGGCCACTGCGCCGAACATCGAGACGGCAATCGCCGCCATGGCGACGGTCACCCGACGCCTGAGAGAGAACTCGATGATTCTCATGGGACCGTCCTCAGCTAGCGGCCGCTGCCGTGCTGGTCGATGCTACGCCGGTGCCGGTGCCTGCGGTCAGCTTGACGGCGGAGCCGTCTTTGAGCCCACCCTGGCCCGCGACGATCACCATCTCACCGGCAGCGAGGCCGGAGAGCGCTTGGATGTGATCGTCTTCTTCCAGGCCCAGATCCACCTGGCGCTTCTCGGCCCGGCCGTCCCGGGCGACGAAGACGAAAGCGTTCTGCAGCTCCCGCACCACCGCCTCGCGCGGCATGAGGATGGCGTCGGTCACCGAGTCCCGCACGATAGCGATGCGCACGAAAGCACCGGGTCGTACTTGGGCCGGCACCGAGCGTGCCTCGACCGTCACCTTGACCGTGCCGGTGGCCGTGTCGACCACCGGGCTGATCTGACGGATCTTGCCGGCGAAGGCGATGTCTTCCGCGGCGCGTAGGTTGATGTGCACGTTGCGCCCTTCTTCGAGGGTGAGCACGTCCCGCTCAGGCAGGTAGATGCGGGCGATCAGCGGATCGAAGTCGGCGACGGTGAACAGCTCGTCACCCGGCCGCACGTGCTGGCCGAGCTGCACCATGCGCTCGGTCAGCCGGCCGGTGAAGGGGGAGCGGATCAAGGTCTTCTCGTACTGCCACTCGGCTTCGGCCAGCTCCTGCTCGGCGATCTGGAAGTCGAGGTCGATCTTGTCGAAGGCCTCCGAGCTGAGCAGCTCCTGGGTCTTCAGCCGCTCGGCGCGCTCGAACGCCTGCTGGGCGGTGGCCGCCTTGACTTTGGCCTTGTTGAGAGCGATCTCGCTGTCCTGCTGGGCCAGCTGGGCGAGGATCTGGCCTTTGCGGATATGCGCACCCTCTTCGACCTCGAGCCGATCGAGGCGCCCTTCCCACTCGGCGAGGATCCGGACCTCGCTCTCGGGCACGAGATTGGCGGTGGCCGAGATATAAGACGAGATGCGGCCGGCCTCGATGACGGTCGCTTCCACCGGTACTTGCGCCTTGGCGTCGCCCGCGGTCGATTCATCGTCCTCGGTCGATTCGTCATCCTCGGTCGTTTCGTCGGTCGCCTGGCTGTCGGCCGCCTGGGCATCCTGGACCGTGTCGTCCGTCGTCTCACCGTCAGCCTGGGCGGCGTTGAAGGCATAGAGACCCAGTATTGCGGCGAGGATCAAGCCGGCAACCATTTGGGCAGCCGGAAACTTCGGGTTGGAAGTGGAATCGGTCATGTCATGCTCCCTGTATCGGCCAAGCCATGCGATGGCTTCTGTTCTGTGTGCTCTCTAAAGAGTCATACGACCCGATTCGGAGTTTGTTACGGCCGCCTGACCGTCTTCTTGTCGGAAAGCCATCGCCCCTGCGTGTTCCATGACTGTCTTGGCGGCCCACTAACTTCGCGTCTTAGAGTTTTCGCGTCCCACAGTCTTTCCGACGTAGGGCCGGCCGAAAAAGTTCCGCGCCAGCCCTGGAATGGACCTTGCTTCCATTTCAGCAGACGACCCCGATTCGCCGGTCTGCACCGGAAAAGACCGTCGCCGCGGCAGCGGGTGGAACTTTTTGGCAGATCGACGAGTCGAAACGGCACGGGTGAGAACTGATGGCCCCGCGCTATCCCGACATCCAAATCAGGCTTCATAGCCGTAACCCTTATGCGCTGGTCAGCGCAGTCCGCCTCGCATTGCGCCGAGCCCGAGTGGACGAAGCTGAAATCCATCGTTTCACCGAGCAGGCTTTCGAAGACGAGGAGCCTACGAGGATGCGCGAAGTCTGCGGCCGCTGGGCGTCCGTTTCGAATTCTCTCTCCAGCTGAGGCAGCAGGAGAGAGCCTCCAACCCACCCTTCCGGCAGCTCGAGCCCCCAAATCTGGGGTTCGAATGTTCGGACTATCGAAATTTCCCTCAATGTGGTAGCATTTAATCGGAGAGTGCGAAGACGTCCTCTCTAATCTCTCTATCGATGGCCATCTCTATATCGGCCACTGTTGACCGGCTGCTGTCGGCCACGGTCGACAACTGTCAAAACTGGTAGGCAGAAACTCCCTTGGGACGCTGTCTTTCAGAAACCGCCAGTTGCAACCGGCCACCGTCGGCACATCGTTGGCGATTGCCGTGTCGACAGAACTCTCCCCACGCTCGAGAGGACCTCAGATCACTCAAGACGCAGCGACGCTCGTACCTTGCCTGTCGGGGCCGTCCATTGCATGCCTACAGCCTGCGTGCCCACAGTCTGCGTGCCATCAAGCCATAGAAAGAACTGTACCCGACCCACATTGCGTCGCACCCAGGGCGACCGCCTCTCTCTCTCTCGGTTCCAGCCCTGTCAGCGTGCTCCCCAGTCTATTAGGAGATTCAATCGGTGACCGCACGAACGAAGCTCATCGAGCAGCAGTACGCCTCGATCAAACAGTTGATCGAGCTCGGATTGTCCAAAGGCTATCTGCTGTATGACGAAGTCCATGAGATGCTGCCGGACGAAGTGGCGACGACGCCGGCCCAGGCAGCCCAAGTCGATGAACGGCTGGCGGAGCTCGGGGTCGATGTCATTCGGCGCCCCGAGAGCTATCAGAGCCACGACCTGCTGCAGGACGTCGTCGAGGAGCTCTATGGTGATGACGGCAATGCTGTCGTCCCGAACGTCACGACAGACGAAGACCGGACCCGCGATCCGGTCCGCATGTACCTACGCGAGATGGCCACGGTGCCGCTGCTCGATCGCGAGGGTGAAGTGGTCATCGCTCAGCGCATCGAGCGGGGCGAGCGGGCGATCTACGAGTCACTGTGTGAGAACCCGCTGGTGCTGCGCGAGTTGCTGCGGCTCAACGAAGCGGCGCAGCGCGATCGCGGAGTGATGAAAGGGTTGCTGGGCGAGAACGGCGACTCGCTGGACGACCGTGCCCAGGAGAGGATTCGCCAGAACCTCAAGGTATTCGAAGAGATCGCGAGCTACGACCAGGAGATCCGCGATCTGCGCGACGAGCAAGGTAAGAACGAGGCCAAGAGCTCCCGTTTCGACGAGATCGAGCGCGAGGTCGAGCGCGTGGTGGGCAAGATTGCCAAGGGCATCCGCTCCATCGCCTTCAACCTGGAAACCCGCAATCGGCTGGTCGAATTCCTCGAGGATATCGACCAGCAGTTCTCGCGCGTCGGGAGCAATCTGCGTCGCGCCCAGCGCGCTCTCAAGGCCAATGAGCCGAACGAGGAGCTGCGCTCTCTACACCGCCGCCGGCTGGGCAAGTATCAGCAAGAGTGGCGCGAGCTCGAGGAGCGCTATCAGACCACCCAATCCCAGGTCACCGGGACGGTGCGCAAGATTCGCCAGGGCGAGCGTGATTGTGAGGCCGCCAAGCGCGATTTGGCCTTGGCCAATCTGCGCCTCGTGGTGTCGATCGCGAAGAAGTACACCAACCGCGGGCTGCAGTTTCTCGACCTGATCCAGGAAGGCAACCTCGGCCTGATGCGAGCGATCGAGAAGTTCGAGTACCGCCGCGGCTACAAGTTCTCGACTTACGCCCACTGGTGGATCCGCCAGGCGATCACCCGCGCCATCGCCGATCAGGCACGGACGATCCGGGTGCCGGTGCACATGATCGAGAACATCAACAAGCTAGCGCGCACCACCCGCTCGCTGGTGCACGAGCTCGGCCGCGAGCCGACGGCGGAAGAGATCTCGGCCGGTATGGATATGCCGGTCGCCAAGGTGCGCAAGATCATGAAGATCGCCCAGCAACCGATCTCCTTGGAGACGCCGATCGGCGACGAGGACGACCGCCACCTGAAGGATGCGATCGAAGACAAGAACGCCACCTCGCCCACTGAGTCGGTGATCTCGACCAATCTGCGCGAGAAGACCGGCAACATGCTGCAGATGCTGGC
>JBCCGX010000273.1:0-9934 GCA_039029035.1 Acidobacteriota bacterium
ACTGTGGAGCAGGTTCAATGCTGCCAGAGGAGTCAGCTCGTCGAGGTCCGTCTCGCTCAAGATCCGCGCGACAATCTCTTCCGGCGGCGTGAACAACGGGAGCTGCTGGGAGTCGCTCTCGGGCGGCGGCTCCCTCTCCCCCTTCGCCAGGCTCGGGCGGCCCGTGGGGTCGTACTCCATCGCTTCCAGGTTGGCCAGCACCTCGCCCGCGCGCTCGATGACATCTGACGGTAGGCCCGCCAGGCGGGCGACGTGCAGGCCGTAGGACTTGTCGGCGCTGCCGGCGATGACGCGCCGCAGAAAGACGATACGATCGTCCCACTCCTTCACCGCCAAGGTTCGATTCACCACCCGCGACAGCATCGAGGCCAGCTCGGTGAGCTCGTGGTAGTGGGTGGCAAAGAGAGTCTTCGGCCGGCGGTGTTGATGCAAGAACTCGACGATCGCCCAGGCCAGTGACAAGCCGTCGAAGGTCGCGGTCCCGCGTCCGACTTCATCGAGGATGACCAGGCTGTCACTCGTCGCGTGGTGCAAGATATTGGCGGTCTCGATCATCTCGACCATGAAAGTCGACTCGCCGCGCGCCAGATCGTCGCTCGCGCCGACGCGGGTAAAGATGCGGTCGACGATACCGATCTCGGCACTCTCCGCTGGCACGAAACTCCCTGCCTGCGCCATCAGGACAATGAGGGCCACCTGCCGCAGATAGGTCGACTTGCCGCCCATGTTGGGCCCGGTCAGCACGACAATCTGGGCCTCCTCCCCGTCGAGCTCGACATCGTTCGGCACGAAAGGCTCGGAGCTCGTCGCCTCGACCACCGGGTGGCGCCCCTCGCCTACACGGATCGGCTCACCGAGCGGCCGAATAACCGGCCGGCAATAGCCGCGCCGAGCGGCTTGCTCGGCAAAGGCGACCAGCACATCGATCGTTGCCAGAGCGCCGGCAAGCGCCCGTAGACCGCCGCCGTCGGCTGCGATGCGCTCGAGCAAACGAGAAAAATACTCCTGTTCGAGGGCCAGCTGGCGCTCCTCGGCACCGAGCACCTGCTCTTCGAGCTCCTTCACTTCGGGTGTGATGTAGCGCTCGGCCGCTACCAGAGTCTGCTTACGGATGTAGTGCTCGGGCACCAAATGCTGATTCGCCTTGGTGACCTCCAGGTAGTAGCCGAAGACCTTGTTGTAGCGAATCTTGAGCGACGGGATGCCGGTACGCTCGCGCTCCGCCGCTTCCAGCGCCAGGATGTGCTCCTTGCTGTTGCGTGCCATGCTGCGGCATTGATCGAGCTCTTCGTCCACTCCTTCGCCAATCACGCCGCCGTTCTTGAACGTGGCCGGCAACTCCTCCATCAACATCCGTTCGAGCTCCGCGGCCAGCTCGGTCAAAGGCTCGACTGCCGCCAGTCGGCCAAGGAGCGGTGCAGCACAGCCGCGAACCGTGGCGAGGATCTGCGGCGCCAAGCGCAGGCCGTCGCGCAGTGCGCCGGCCTCGCGCGGGGTCATCGATCCGAGTACGGCTCGCGTCAGCAATCGCTCCGGGTCGCCCAGACCGGCCAGCAACTCGCGCAGCTCCTGACGTAGCCCTGAGTCTTCGCCGAGCTCACCGACCGCGTCGTGACGGGACGCGATCTCTTCCGCATCGCGCAGCGGCCGCCGTAGCCAATCGCGCAGCAACCGACCGCCGGGCGGGGTCTGGCTGCGGTCGAGAACGCCGAGTAGCGTCGCTTTGCGCGTGCCCTCGCGCTGGTTGCGAAAGACCTCCAGATTGGTCAGCGTCGTGGCGTCGAGCACCATCGTGTCCGCGGCGTCGCGCACCGCCAGGCTCTTGACGTGCTGTAGGCCACTCTGCTGCGTCTGGCTGGCATAGGCCAGGGCCGACGCTGCGGCCAAGACCGCTGGCTCGCGGTCCTCTAGCCCGAAGCCACGCAGCGATGCCGCTTCGAAGTGCTCCTGCAGCATCTCGCCCGCGCGCCGCCGATCGAGCAGCACGTCGTCTTCCAGATCTGTCGTACAGGGAACCTCGGCGGCGATCCACTGCTCCAGATCAGCTGGCAGTGTGCCCGCTTCACTGAGCACCTCTTGCGGCCGCAGCACTGCGAGCTGCTCACGGCCTTCCTCCGCGTCGCGGAAGCGCCGGACGAAGAAATCACCAGTCGAGACGTCGAGGAAGGCGCCAGCCCCTTGATCACCGTTCCACACCACGCAAGCGAGGAGGTTCTCGACCTTGCCTTGCAAGAGCTCGGGTTGCGAGACGGTACCGGGCGTCACCACGCGGGTGACCTCCCGCTTCACCAACCCTTTGGCCTCGGCCGGATCTTCCACCTGGTCACAGATTGCGACCTTGAGCCCAGCTCGCAGGAGCTTCCCCAAGTAACCCTCGAGTGCATGGTGCGGCACCCCGCACATAGGAACCTGATTGGGAGTTCCTTTGTGCCGTGCCGTCAAGGCGACTTCGAGGATCGGCGCCGCACGCTCCGCGTCGTCGAAAAAGAGCTCGAAGAAGTCACCCATGCGGTAGAAGACGATCGCATCCTCGTGCTGCGTCTTGATCTCCAGATAGTGCCGCAGCATCGGGGTCAGTTTTGCGCTCTTGGCCATAGCGCCGCGAAGTATAGCCGTAAGACGCCCGCCGAATCAGTGATTCCTTTCTTCTTCAGTGCACCAGGTCAGACCGACCTTGGCCGTTCGCCTGGAGACAGACTGAGGTTTGCGTTAGAGTTGAATGGTCGTTTCTTCAGGGGGCCGAGATGGAAATTCGCAACATCGACTCCTTTCTCCGCTACTGGGCCAGCATCCGCGGCCGCACCTCGCGGATCGTGCGGGCAATCCCACCGGAGAAGATCGAGTGGACCTACCGCGAAGGTAAGTTCACTCTCGGGGATCTCGTCCGTCATCTCGCAGCGCTGGAGCGCTTCATGTTCGCCGAGAACATCCAGGGGCGGCCGAGCTGCTATCCGGGGCACGGTGAGCATCTGGCGCAGGGCTACGATGCGGTGATCGAATACTTCGATCGCATGCACCAAGAGACGGTCGACCTTCTACGTCGCTTGCCCGACGAGCGGCTCCAGGCCACCTGTGAAACCCCCGGCGGTGCGAAGCTCGCGGTGTGGAAGTGGCTGCGAGCGATGATCGAGCACGAAGTCCACCACCGTGGCCAGATCTACCTCTATCTCGGCCTGCTCGGGGTCGAGACGCCGCCGCTCTATGGGCTGACTTCCGAGGAAGTCCTGGAGCGCAGCGAGACCATCGAATAGAAGGTCGTTGCACGATGCGGATCGCCGTCGTGGCCTATGAGATGGAAGGCGATCGCACCGGTGTCGGGCGTTATCTCGAGGGCTTGCTCGCCGGTATCGCAGACTGCCCGGGCGACGACACTTGGCGGCTCTACTTCAAAGGTGACCCGTTCGAGCATCCGCTGTGGCAACGCGAACGGACCGACGGTCCACGATTCGAGCCGATCTTCGATCGCCGTCCCGAGGCCCGTCCGATCCTGTGGGAGCAATGGCGCCTGCCTCGGCTGCTGCGCCGCGATCGGCCCGATCTGATCTTCTCTCCGGCTTACAGCCTGCCCACTGGCGGCGGCGCACCGGGGGTCGTCACCGTGCACGACCTCTCGTTCGAGCTTCTGGGCGACGAATTTCCGCGCAAGGAGCGCTGGCGGCGTCGCTTGCTGGCGCGGCGGGCGGCGCGCCGCGCACGCCGCATCTTGACCGATCGTGAGGAGATTGGCCGCGACCTGATGCGAGTCTACAAGGTGCCCTACGAGAAGATCGCCGTCGTGCCGCTGGGCATCGACGAGCGCTTCTTCGACACCACCGGAGCCTCCGCAGACGATGAGAGCCTGGCGCGCCACGGCATCACGGCGCCTTTCCTGCTCTACCTCGGGTCGATCCTCGAGCGGCGGCACATCGAGCGCATCATCCAAGCCTTTGCCCAGATCGCTCCCGACCATCCCGCCGTGACTCTGGTGATCGCCGGTCGCAACCGCCTGCGCCGACGCGACGACCTACGACACTGGATCGAGGCCTCGGGCGTCGACAAGAGCATCGTCCGCCTCGGCTATGTGCCGGAAGAGGACCTCCTACCCCTCTATCGACGAGCCACTCTGAGCTACTACCTGTCGACCTACGAAGGCTACGGCCTGCCACCCCTCGAGTCCCTCGCCGCCGGCACGCCGGTGGTCGCCAGCCGCGGCCTCGCCCTCGATGATCTCTGGCCCGACTATCCCTACCGCGCGATGACCCTCGACGCATCGACCATCGCCCGGGTCACAGGGGCCGCGCTGAGGGACGACGAACGGCGCCGACAGGTCGCCCAAGAGGGCGCTGAGCGGATGGCCAAGCTCGATTGGCGTCACGCCGCGGAGCGCTTCCTGAGCGAGATAAGGCGCGCATGATCTCGATCCTGGTGGTCAGCTACAACAGTCGCGACCACCTCCGACACTGTCTGGAGCAGCTCGTCCGTCTCGACCCGCTGACCGGGCAGCGCGGCGACGAGCACGAGACCATTGTTATCGACAATGCCTCGACGGACGGCTCCGACACCATGGTCGAAAAGGAGTTCCCGCATTGCCGACTGCTTCGCCTGGAAGAGAACCTGGGCTTTGGTGCGGCCAACAATCGCGGGGCGCGGGTCGCGAGCGGCGACCACCTCCTCTTGCTGAACTCCGACGCCTGGCTCGCCGAAGGAGCCCTCGAGCACCTCGTTGAAGTGCTCACTGCCGACCCTCGGCTGGCCATGGTCGCACCTGACCTGCGCTACCCCGACGGCAGCCGCCAATTCGCCTGGGCCCCTGAGACGGGCGTTCTCGGCGAAGCCCTCCAGATGCTGCGCAATCGCTTCGAAGCGCGCGCCTGGGCCCACCGCCTGCCGCCGCGGTGGCTGCGCCCTCTCCTAGGCCCTGGTTGGCTGTCCGGTGCCTGTGTCCTGGTCCGTCACGAGGCCTTTCGAGACGTCGGCGGATTCGACGAAGACATCTTCATGTACTTCGAAGATGTCGACCTCTCACGCCGGCTGCGCCAGGCTGGCTGGCGCCTCGGCGTCGCGACCGAGGCCCGCGCCTTGCACGTCAAGGGCGGTTCGCGCCCCAGCGGCCGAGGGGAGATCGAGTACCGCCGGGCGCAGCTCTACTACTACCGTAAGCACCGGCCGGCTTGGGAGAATCGATTCCTGCGCTGGAAAATGCGCCGCAAGTTCGCGCGGGTGAGAGAGGCCGGTCTGCGCCGCGATCTACTTCTCCTGTTAGGCCCCGGGGCTTGATAACATTGCGAACAGGCTCGTCACCCTCCTCGAACAGGCCAAAGGCTCGCTGTATCGTCGACCTCCTGCACCCGAGCGCCTGCCAGCGAACACCGTCCGAGCATCCGGTCTCCTCCAACGCGTCGCGCTCTTCTGATCATGACTGCAACCTTCGCTCTTCTGATCTCCCTTGCCGCCCTGGCGATCTCCACCGGGCTGTACAAACTGTCCAGGCGAGCCAGCCGCGCGCGCCGCGAGCTGTCGGAGAATCTCCATGATCGCTCCTTGGCCCTCGATATTCGCTGCGACGAGCTGCAGCATCAGCTCGACACGGTCACCGTCCGTCAACGGATCCACCATCTGGCCTACCTGGTGAACCTGGCCGAACGACAGGGCCGCCTCGAAACAGGTGTCGCTCGCCGTCTGGAACGTGATATCAGCCAGCTGAGTGACGAAGCACGCCAGTCGGACGAGGCCGGGTAGGCACAGCGTATGCGTATCGGACTGGACGCCGGCAAGGCCCTCTATCCCCACGACGGCATCGGACGCTACAGCCGCGAGCTGTTGGCGGCCCTCGCCGACGCCGTCGGCGACGACGAAATCGTCCTCTTTGGCCTACCTCAAGGCCATCCGGAATCCGAGCTGTTGCGTCGATTAGGCAATCCAGTAGGTCCTTGCCGGCTACCCACGAGCCCAGACGAGGCGATCGACATCTTTCATGCCACAGCCTGGACGTTTCCGCCCCAGTTCCGCGGCCCGATCGTTTTCACCTGCTACGATTTGACCTTCCTCACCCACTCCGCAAGCCACACCCTGGACAACAAGATCCACTGCCTGACCGGCCTCCTGGAGGCGCGACTCGCCGAAGCGACCTTCGTTGCCATCTCCCAGGCGACGAAGGACGAGATGGTCCAGCAGCTCGGCTTCGAGCAGGACCTGATTCAGGTCATCTATCCCGCCCCGAGCGCCGACCTCGAGCCCCAGAACACGGATGACGCTCGGCGTCTCTTGCGCGAGCGCTTCGGCGTCGACGGCGAGCCGGTACTAGCCCTCGCCACCCTGGAGCCGCGCAAGAACTTTGCTCGCCTGCTCGAAGCCTACCTCGGCCTGAACGACGACCTGCGCTTCCGCCATCCGCTGGTGATCGCCGGCGGCGGTGGCTGGAAGAACACCGACCTCCTCACCGGTCTGGATGAAAGCTCCAGTGTCCACCTGATCGGCCGAGTCGAGGAAGACGAGCTGGCGATGCGCTACAGCGCGGCCGCCCTCTTCGCCTATCCGTCCCTGGCCGAGGGCTTCGGTCTGCCGGTGGTCGAAGCCATGGCCTGTGGCACGCCGGTCCTCACGGCCGGCGCCAGCGCCATGTCTGAAGTGGCGGGGGGTGCCGCCCGCCTGGTGGATCCGCTCGATGTCGGAGCCATCCGCCAGGGGCTTGACGAGCTGCTGCGCGACCCCGAGGAACGTCACCGCCTGAGCGCCCTCGGTCGCCGGCGTGCGGCCGAATTCTCCTGGCGCCGGACGGCGCAGCAAACTCTCGAAATCTACCGCCAGCTCCTCGCCGCCTGAGCGACTGGCGAGCCGAGATGCCCATGCCACCCCTTGCTGCCTGTACCATCGTTTCGAAGAACTACATCGCCTTTGCCCGGGTGCTGGCCGAGTCGTTCCACCAGCATCACCCGGCAGGGCGCTTCTTCGTCCTGCTGGTCGATCGCAACGAAGGCCATATCGACCCAGACCAGGAGCCCTTCACTCTGCTCGAGGTCGAAGAGCTCGACAACGTCCCCGAGCTGCGCTCCTTCCTGTTCAAGTACACGCTGCTCGAGTGCAACACGGCCGTCAAACCCTATCTGCTCTCGCACCTCTTCGAGCGCTACGATCTACCCAATCTGGTCTACTTCGATCCCGACATCCTGATCACCGGGCCCCTGGATGAGCTCGCGGCATTGCTCGAACACCACTCGATCGTCTTGACGCCGCACCTGACCCACCCACTCGACGACGACGCCTGGCCGAGCGAGCTGGCTTTCTTGCAGAGCGGCACTTACAACCTGGGCTTTATCGGCCTGCGCCGGAGCGCCTCGGTCGATCGTCTGCTTCCCTGGTGGCAGGAGCGCCTCTACGATCAGTGTGTCGTGCGCATCGAGCAAGGCTTGTTCGTCGACCAGAAGTGGATGGACCTCGTCCCCGGCCTGTTCGACGAGGTACACATTCATACCCATCCGGGCTACAACGTGGCCTATTGGAACCTGGCCGGCCGCACCATCACGGTGACCGACGACGGACCGTGCGCCAACGGTGAGCCCCTGGTGTTCTTCCATTTCTCCGGCGTCGAGCCGGAGAACCTGGCCAACGTGTCGAAGCACCAGGACCGCTTTACCCTGAACGGCGTTGGCGAAGCAGCAGAGCTCTTCCAGCGCTACAGCGACTTGGTGGTGGCGGCGGGCTACCACCAGGCCAAGCCCTGGCCCTATGTCTTTGCCCGCTTCGACAACGGCGCGCCAATCCCCGAGATGGCGCGTTCGCTCTACCACTCGCTGAGCCCGGCGCGGCGGCAACGCTTCGGTGACCCGTTCGCCGCCCAAGGTAAGAACAGTTTCTTCCGCTGGCTCAATCAGTCACGGCGGCCAACCCAAAAGCCGGTCTACCTGTCTCGCTTGCTCTATCACCTCTACCAGACCCGCCCCGATCTGCGGCGCAACTTTCCCGACGTCGAGCACCAGGACTTCCCCGCTTTCTGCTCCTGGCTGGCCGACTTCGGACGCTATGAGTTTCGCCTCGACGACGCCTACCTGCAGACGGTCCACACCGAGTCCCGCGCCACTCTCTTCACCGTCGGTGGCCTCAGGCGCCGGCTTGAGAACCGTCTCAAGCGCCTCTACCACTCGGACCTCGGCAAGAAGGCCAAGAAGGCCTCGAAACAGCTGCTCGGTCGCGAACGGACGCAATCCCTCAAGCAGCGCTTGCGGCCGGACGGTGGCGCCGCCGATCGCCCCGCCCAGACCGGGCCACGCTTGCGGCCGCCGGAGCGGATCGAGCGCCCGGGCGTCAATGTGGTCGGCTATCTGGACGCCGAGACCGGCATGGGCGAAGCAGCGCGCTCCCTCGCTCGCGCTTTCGAGACCACGGCGGTCCCCGTCTCGCCACACAGTGTCGATCTGAACGTTCTGGCCCGCCGCGAAGACTCCACCTACGCCGAGGCCGCCAGCGACTTCCCCTATGACGTCAACCTCTTCGTCATCAACGCCGAGCAGGTGCCGGCGATCCACCAGCACCTCGGGGCCGAGGTCTTCGGCGGCCGTTACAACATCGGCTTCTGGCTCTGGGAGCTCGAGGTCTTCCCCGACGATCTATGGTATCCCTCCTTCGACAACCTGCACGAGATCTGGACTCCGAGCAGCTTCTGTGTCGACGCCATCTCGGCCGTCTCGCCGATCCCGGTGCGGCGCGTGCCGCTCGCTGTCGAGCCCCCAGCGCCGACCCTGGATCGCAGCCACTTCGATCTGCCGCCGGAGAGCTTCGTCTTCCTCTTCATGTTCAACTTCCTGAGCTACTTCGAGCGTAAGAACCCCCTGGCGGTGATCGACGCCTTCAAGCAAGCCTTCTCGGCCGACGACGATGCGCTGCTGGTGCTCAAGACCTCTCAGAGCGAGTTCGCTCCTGAAGCGCTGGAAACGATCCGGCAGCGCTGCGAAGGCGCCCGGATCGAGATCATCGACGGCTACTCCAGTCGCGAGGAGATCGCCGGCCTGACCGCCAGCACGGACTGCTATGTCTCGCTCCACCGCTCCGAGGGTTACGGCTTGACCCTGGCCGAGGCGATGGCCTATGGCAAGCCGGTCATCGCCACCCCGTACTCGGGTAACGCCGACTTCTTCGACCTCAACACGGGCTATCCCGTGACGTATCAGCTGATCGAGATCGAGAACGCCGAAGGGCCCTATCGGGCCGGCGCCCGTTGGGCCGACCCGTCGGTCGGCGACGCCGCCCGCCGCATGCGCCAGGTCTACGAGCAGCGCCACGAGCCGGACCCCATCGCCGAGCAGGGGCGGCGCCAGGTGGGCAGCACCTTGAGCTTCGCCGCCGTCGGGAGGATGCTCGAGGCTCGCTTTGCGACCCTGGTGCGCCAGGTTCACCGGCAGGCCCCGAGGTCGCCGGCGATCACTTGAGCGGCGAAGAGAGATTGAGCTTCAGGATCCGACCGGTGCCGCCAAGCGCAGCCGGGTCTTGAGGTCGGTGCGGCAGAAGGCGTGCAGAAAGCAGGTCTGCTCGCTCATGTCGAGTACGGTTCGGGCGAACTCGTCACCCTCCGGTGTCTCCAGGTAGACATGGGTCTCCACCGGTTCGGCGCTGCCGGCGACACCGGTACCGCCGGACGCACCGCCGCGCGAGAAATGCGTGTCCTGCACGATGCGGTACTGCGGCAACTGCTTCTTGGCGATCTCGGCGTAGCGGCCGAATTGGGTCATGAAGCAGAAGCCGATACCGGCCGACATGTAGCTCGCGGCGTCCGGTGCCCGTCCCTGGCCACCGAGTTCCGGCGCTTCATCGCTCAAGAAGTGAAACGTCGATCCGAGAGGCTTGAACAAGCTCTGCTCGATGAGCTTGACGCCATCGGGCCGCACTGTGCACCGACCACGCACGTGCAGCGTCCGGCTCTGGTTGGCCTGCAGGCTCGAGTTGACGCCGTGCTTGACGCCCT
>JBCCGX010000274.1:0-9912 GCA_039029035.1 Acidobacteriota bacterium
ATGCGCGAAGCCGAAGCAGCGGTCGATCTGGCCCGGCGGGCCGGTGAGCTGATCCTGGAGCACGCCCAAGAACTCGGCCAAAGGTCCAAGGGGCGCTTCGATCTGGTGACTAATGCCGATCTGGCGGCGGAAGATTTTCTGGCGGCGGAGATCGGCCGCCGCTTCCCCGACCATCGCCTGCTGGCGGAAGAGTCGAGCGCGCGCAAGCCACAGGCCCTGGACGGCCCGTGTTGGGTGATCGACCCGCTCGACGGCACGGTCAACTTCGCCGGTAGCGTGCCCTTCTTCTCGGTCTCCCTGGCGCTGTTGGTCGATGGCGAGCCGACCGTCGGCGTGGTCTACGATCCGCTGCACGAAGAGCTTTTCAGCGCCGAGCGCGGCGCCGGCGCGCGGCTCAATGGTGAGCTCCTGGTGCGCGCCGAGCCGCCACCCCTCGTCGGCGGCAGCTCAGGGTTACTAGCCTGGTGCGCTCGCCACCGGCCGGCGGCTCTCGAGGAGCTCTTGGAAGACGTCGGCAAGCTGCGCATCTTCGGCTCCCAGGCGCTGCATCTGTGCTACGCGGCGGCCGGCCGGTTGGCGGCAGCGGTGAGCTTCGAGGCTTGCCTGTGGGACGATGTCGCCGGTGCTCTGATCGTCCGCGAAGCGGGATTGAGATACACTGATTTCGAAGGTCGCAAACGTTTCCCGGTCGTCGCTGGCTCGCAGTGGCACCTGGGCCAAGGCGGCCGAAGCCTCGCCGCTTCGGTGGATCTCCATGGCCGATTGGTCGCCCTCTTCGGCGATCCGGCCGGTCGCTCCGAGGGGTGAGGGTTCGCAAGGAGGATCGGGTGCTGTGAAAGCGCTGAAATACGTCGTCGTCGACGAGCCCTTGAGCGAGGCGGAAGTCCATCCTCCGGAGTCCTACCGGCAGTTGGTGGAACTGTCGGTGCAATCGGCCGCTGAACTGCGCGACCGGCGCGATGTCGCCTGCACCGCCTGTGGATCGGCCGAGCGCGATCTCGCCTTCGAGAAGGGCGGCTACACCTACTGGAGCTGTCGCCGCTGCACCTCGCTCTTCGCCTCGCCCAGGCCCTCCGGTCCACAGCTCGATTGGTACCTCCACGAATCCCCCGCGGCACGCTTCCGAGCGCGGGAGGACTACCTCGGACCGCTGCGGCAGCGAGCCTTGGAAGTCGCCACGGTCCAAGGGGATTGGGTGCTTGAGCTGCTCGAGCGCGACCGCACCGGCGACGGGCAAGAGGTCGGTGCCGTGGTCGACCTGCACACCCGTTTTCCCGAGTTTCTCGCCTACCTGAAGCAGCGCGTCGAGGCGTCGCTGGTCACCGTCGAGCCCCTTTCCCCCCTGCCCGAGGCGCTGCGCGAGGACGATGCGGTGCGTCGCGTCAGCCATCTCGACGAGTTGGCGGCGGCGAGCTGTCGCATGGTCACCGCCTTCAATGCCCTGGAGCACCTGGAAGAGCCGGCCGCCTTCGTGCGCGCCGCCCAGCGCGCCCTGACCCCCGGCGGTCTGTTGGCCTTCACGACCCGCTCGAGCAGCGGCCTCGATATCCAGGTTCTCTGGGAGCGCTGCCCGACGGTCTTCCCGGCCGACCACCTCAACCTGCTGTCGGTCGAAGGGGCGCGGCGACTGCTCGAAGACAGCGGCTTCGAGCTGCTCGAGGTGAGCACGCCGGGTCAGCTCGATGTCGAGCTGGTCGAGCGGGTCTTGAACGAGGCGCCGGAAGCCGAGGGTTTCCCGACCGCCGCGGCGTCATCGGGATCGACACGTTTCCTGCGCTATCTTTTGCGGCATCGTGGGCCGGAGGCGCGCACCGGGTTGCAGCAGTTTCTCCAACAACATCTCCTGAGCTCTCACTTGCGGGTCATCGCCCGCAAGCCGAGGTCTTCCGGAGCTCGGGTCGCGGGAGGCGGCGAATGAGCGGGCTGAGCGAGCACTTCCACCAGGCCAAGTCGAAGGAAGACTTTGCAGATCGCTACCTGACCTACATGAGCGATCTGCTGGCCCAGGTCGATCGCGGTGCCGTGGCGCAGATTCTCGAGACGTTCATCGAGGCCGGCGAGGCGGGCCGGACGATCTACTTCCTGGCCAATGGTGGCAGCGCGGCGGTGGCCTCCCACTTCGTCAATGATCTCGGCATCGGCACCCGGGCGGAAGGCAGCCGGCCGTTTCGCGCCGCCAGCCTGGTCGACAACGTGCCGACCCTCACCGCGGTCGGCAACGACGAGGGCTACGAGAAGATCTTCCTCTATCAGCTGGAGGCGGTGCTCGATGCCGGCGACGTAGTGGTAGCGCTCTCGGTCAGCGGCAATTCGCCCAACATCATCGAGGCGGTGCGCTACGCCAAGAAGGTCGGCGCGGTGGTGATCGGCTGTACCGGGTTCGACGGCGGCGCCCTGCGCCAGCTGTGCGATATCAGCCTCCACCAGTCGACCCCGCGCGGTGAGTACGGGCCGACCGAAGACGTCTTCTCGGTTCTCGACCACCTGGTCTACACCTACTTACGCCTGCTGCGTCGCGGCAAGCTCTGAGCCGAGTCGGACTCTGGTGAGACGATGAGAGATCTCGGTCGAGTGATCGCGCATCTGCCGGCCCGCGGCGGCTCGCAGCGGGTGCCGGCAAAGAACCTCCGCTTGATGGTGGGCGAGCCGATGCTCGCCTATGCTTTGCGCGCCGCCCTGGCCAGCGAGCGCTTACCCGAGGTCTATGTCAACACCGAGTCGCCGGAGATCGCCGCCTTGGGCGAGCACCTCGGCGCCAAGGTCTACAAGCGCAGCGCAGAGTTAGCGTCCGACAAAGCGACCAGCGACCACTTCAACATGGACATCATCGAGGGCCTCGCCCCCGATACCCTGGTGATGATCAATCCGGTCTGCCCACTGCTGCGTCCGCAAGAGATCGACGACGCCCTCGCCGCCTACGAGAGCTCCACCGCCGATACCCTGATCACCGTCTCCGAGACCCAGATGCAGACCTTCTGCGACGGGAAGCCGGTCAACATCCGCCCCGACGAGCTGCTCGCCGCGACCCAGGACAATCCGGTGGTGAGCATCTGCAACTGGGCGGTGACGATCTGGGACTGTGCCGCCTTCAAGGAACGCTACCGGCGTCTCGGCTACGCCTCCTTCGGCCGCCAGCGCCTCCTCCACCCGATCGATCCACTGCGCGCAGTGAAGGTGAGCATCGAGACCGACTTCGCGCTCTGCGAGCGCCTCATCCCGGCGCTGCGCGAGGACAACCGTGGGAGTGCTGGCGAAGAGAGCGTTCCAGCGTACTGGTCGCCGCCGGAGACACCATGACGACCACCGAGATGCCCGCAGCCAGCGGGTCGGCCGTTGTCGAGGAGACCTCCGACTCGGACATCGCCCCGCTGCGGGTGGGAATCGTCGGCTTCGGCAAGATCGGCCAGCTGAGGGCCAATTGCCTCGCCGCGCACCCGGATTTCGAGGTGCGGGCGATCTGCGACATCGATCCCGACCGAGCCGCCAGGACCCCTGGCGCCGCCTTCCATCAGGACTACAAGGATCTGCTGGCGGAAGATCTCGACGTGGTCTTCGTCTGCGCCTTCAACCACGTCGCCCCGGAAGTCGTCACAAGCGCCCTGGATCGTGGCTGCCACGTGTTCTGTGAGAAGCCTCCGGGGTGCTGTGTCGAGGACGTCGAGAAGATCCAGGCGGCGGAGCAGCGCAACCCCGGGCTCAAGCTCAAGTTCGGCTTCAACCACCGCTACCACTACTCGGTGATCGAGGCTAAGTCGATGGTCGAGGGCGGTCGCTTCGGCAAGGTCCTCTGGGTGCGTGGGGTGTACGGCAAGTGCGGCGGCATCCAGTTCGAGAACGAGTGGCGCAATCAATCGGAGATCGCCGGTGGCGGCATCCTGCTCGACCAGGGCATCCACATGCTCGACCTGTGTCGCTACTTCTGCGGTGACTTCAACGAGGTCCAGAGCCTGGTGACGACGGCGTTCTGGAACATCCCGGTGGAAGACAACGCCTTCGCCATCCTGCGCACCTCAGAGGGCCAGGTCGCCCTGGTGCACTCCTCCGCCACCCAGTGGAAGCATCGCTTCTTGCTCGAGATCTGCCTCGAAGGGGGCTACATCAATCTCGACGGCATCCTCTCCTCGACCCGCAGCTACGGCGACGAGAAGCTGACCTTCGCCAAGAAGCAATTCGAAGACGAGGCTTTTGCCCTCGGCAAGCCGCGCGAGGAGACCATCTTCTTCGGCCGCGACGACTCCTGGTCGCTGGAGATCGAAGACTTCGCCGAAGCCATCCGCCAGGATCGCCCGGTCGCCTCGGGCAACTCTACCGACGCGCTGCGCGTCATGCAGCTGATCGAAGAGATCTATCGCCGCGGTCAGAGTTGACTCGCCTTGACTCCGGCGATGAAAGCGACCGCCGCGGCGCCCGGGCAACCGTCGGCGTAGAAGACGTCGTCGTCTTCCAACGAGCCCCGTCGCCAGCCCGCTTCCGTCGCTACGAAGACCTCGACACGCGCGCGCACGCCGGCCTCGTCGAGGGCCGGTAGGCACTCTTCGACCGCCTGGCAGTCCATGACCTGGGAGTAGGCCTTGCCGCTCTTGGGGTGGTAGAGGACCTCGCGCTGGCCGAAGGGAAAGCTCACCAGGAGATGGCCGCCCGGGGCCAGCAAGCGGGCCAGGCTTTGGAAGGACTCGACGAAGGGCACGGTCGAGGGCTCAGTGAAGCGCGCCGGCACGGCTTCGCCGTAGTGGGAGTTGTCGTAACCGACGTGCTCCAGGGTCGACAGGCAGGTGACGAGGGGAAACGCCTTGCCGTCCGAGAAGGCGTTCTCCAGTGGCGCGGCGTGGTAGTAGACCGGCAACGCTCGGACGGCCAGAGGCTCGAGCGCCGGATTGCACAGCCAAAGGGCAGCACAACGATCCGCCAGTCGCGCATCTAACAACGCCTTGTTGAGCACACAACCGACATCGAGCAGTTCCAGGCCCGTCGGCTGGGAGCGCAGCCAATCCAGTAAATAGGGGTACTCGACGACGCGCTCGCCGAAGGCCTTGGCGTCGAAGCCGGACACCGCCTCGTCGAGGCTCGCACCGCCTTCGAGACCCTGCAAAGTCTCCTCGATCCGGCCATCCTGGCGCGCCATGAAGCCCGCGCTGAGCAGGGGCACGGGTCGCTCCGTCCGCCGCCGATACGCCCGCTGCTGGCGGGCCGAGCGCAGCGTGTCGACGAGCCTTCTCGGCGAGAGATCGTACAGTCTGTGCAGGAGGTGCTTGCCCATGGGGTCGACGGTGGCGATGGCGGTTCGGTGATGCTATCCGATCGACTGTCGGTTGACCCCAAGGGAGCCGCTGCGAGACAATCCGCCGGCTAAACGGTTTCATTCGGTCGAAGTCCGAGAAGCCGGGTTTCTCCCGGATACAAGCGATGCAGGATCAACCGAAGGGTTCCACCCGCCCGACCCTTCGTGGGCAGATGGCGGCGCTCTACGCTAGCCACTTCGTCAAATACCTGCTGCCGCTGATCACGATCCCCTACCTGGCTCGGGTGCTCGGCGTCCGTACCCTGGGTCTTCTGGCCTTCATCCAGGCCTTCTCGATGCTGATCCATCAGCTTCTCGAGTTCGGCTTCGGGCTGTCGATGACCAAGGACGTGGCGCGCTACCGGGATTCGCCCGAGAAGCTGGCCCGGCTGACCTCGGGGGTCGTCGGTACCCAGGTGATCTTGCTGGTCGTGGCGGTGCTCGTCACGTTTGCGGCGCAGCACACGGTGCCTCTCTTGCGCCAGAACCCCCTGTTGCTATGGATGGGACTGGCTGTGGCCATCACCCAAGGATTGAACTTCTTCTGGTTCCTGCGCGGAGTGGAGAAGATGCAGCAGGTCGCGTCGCTCGACGTGCTGACCCGGCTGCTGCGCACGGTGGGTATCTTTCTGCTGGTGCGCAATCCTGACGACGTCTGGCTGGTTCTCGCGTCCGACGCCGTGGCCGGAGCGATCAGCGCCGCGGTCGGGGCGGTCATCGTGTATCGAACCGTGCCCTTTCGTCTCCCCAGCGGGTCCGAGATTCGCGCCACTGTCGAGGAAAGCTGGTCGCTCTTCGTGGTCCGCGCCAGTGCCACGATGTTCTCGGCCGGTAATACCTTCGTGCTCGGCCTCTTCGTCTCGCCCACCCTGGTGGGTTACTTCACCAGCGCCGAGAAGATCTCGACCGCGGTTCGTATGCTGTTCACACCGGCCTTCGACGCGCTCTACCCCTACATGAGCTACGATGTCTCGAAAGCCCCGCAAGAGGCCTTCCGGCTGATGCGCAAAGCCTTTCTACAGCTCGAAGCCCTCGCCTTGCTCGCCTCGATCGGCGTCTTCATCTTTGCTCCGCTGATCGTTCGCATCCTGTTCGGGGCGGAGTTCGAAGCCGCGGTACCCATCTTGAGGATCTTCGCCTTCTTTCCCGTGATCGTCGTCGCCAACAACTGCCTGGGCAGTCATTGGCTGTTGATCCTGGGTTATCGCAAGATCTTCGTTTCGGTCGGCGTGGTGATCGGGCTGCTCAACGTCGGCCTGACGACCCTCGTGGCGGTGGAGTGGCCGCAACACGGGCACTACGGCGCGGTGATCGCATTCATGCTCACCCAGCTGATGGCGACGGTCGCGTTTGCCCTCTTCGCGCGCAAGGTCGGGTTCACCCCCCACCCCGGCAAGGCTCGAGATTGAGGATGGGCGTGCTCCGCTCCATTCTGAAACGCGTGCTGACCCTCACCGGTCTGCTTCGCCCCTTGCGCGCTTTGCGTGGATGGCTCGGGCGTACCCGCATCTCCGAGACCAGTAAGTGCCGCGCCAGCCTGGCGCCCTTCTGCACCGGCGACGGTATCGACGTGGGCTACGGTGGCGACCCGATCGTGCCGCACGCCATCTGCATGGATCTGGAGACCCCGTACGCGCGCTACGCCAAGCACCCCCAGCACCTGCATGGCGATGCCCGGGACCTCACCTGGTTCGCCGACGGCAGCCTCGATTTCGTCTACTCGTCCCATGTTCTGGAGGATTTCGAGGACACCGCTGCCGTGCTCGACGAATGGCTCCGGGTGCTGGGGCCCGGTGGCCGCCTGGTCCTCTACTTGCCTGACGAGCCGACCTACCGCGAGCACTGCCGGCAGCGCGGCAAGCCACCCAACGCACACCACATCCACGACGATTTCGGTCCCGAGACCCTGCGCCGGATCGTCGCCGCGCGGCCGAATCTCGAGATCACCCACTTCCGCTTCCCGGTGGGGATCTACAGCTTCGAGATGGTGATCGAGAAAGGTGAGTAGCTCAGGCGACAGCTGCCTGGTGCTGAAGAACGACGGCCTCGGCGACCTGGTCTCGGTTTCGGGCCTCATCGGGCGCCTGGCGCGCGAGTTCGACGGTCGGCTCGATCTCGTCACCTGCGCCCAGAACCGGGAGATCGCGGAGCTCATCCCGGGTGTCCGCCGGACGCTCTACGTTTCGCGCGACAGGCTGCGTTTCGTTCCCGGTCTGCGCTCCCTGGGCGTCCTTTGGCCGCTGGCGCAGGGGGGCGATCGGGCCGTGTTGCGAGAGTTGCAGCGCACCGAGTACACCGTCGCGATTGCCCTGCGGCGCTTCATTCGCCAGTCGACCCTGGTCATGATGCGCCGCTGCCGGGCCGAGAAGAAGCTCTGCGCCTGGCAGTTTCCGACCAATCTCTCGCGCCACGAAGCGACCCTGGCGTCGCGTGGCTGGACGCACTACCAGGGCCCTCCCGAGACCCTCTCCGAGCAGAGCTACTACCACGAGTTTCTGCGCTCCGAGCTCGGGCGCGACGTCGACGATCCGCCGCACCTGGAGCTGCCCGAGACGCCGGAGGTGACGCGCGAGGCCAAGGCGGTCGGCCTGTGCATCGCCGGTAGCTCGATGAGCTGGAGCCCGGAGTACTGGCTGGCGCTGATCGAGCACCTCCTGGCCCAGGGCTGGCAGGTCCACCTCTTTGGCGGTGGCGACGCGGCACCGACCGAGCGGCTGATCCTGGAGCACCATCCGCGCTGCGTTTCGCACGTCGGTCGCCTGGGCTTCGCCGAGTCCGTGCCCGCCCTGCGCCGCCTGGGTGCCTTGGTCGGCAATGACACCGGCTTCACCCACTTCGCCAGTCTGGCAGTGCCCCGATGCCTGGTGCTGATGGGTGGCGGCACCTTCGGCCGATTCTTTCCCTGGCCCGGAACCGACAACCAACACGTCGCCTACTTCGGTCTCGATTGCTTCGACTGCGATTGGCGCTGCAAGTTCGAGCGCCGCCACTGTCTGGACAAACTACGGCCCGAGATGATCATCGAATCGTTCGAGCAGATGGTGGCCGGCCCTTTCCCGCGCCAGAGGAACTTCAATCCGGCCGACGAGGCCTATCAGCTCGCCTGGCGCAGCGGTCTCTGGCCGGGCAGGTCGCGGAAGTTCTCGCAGACCTGAGGAGTGGAAGGCGAGGGGTGTACAATCCGGCGATGAGCTCCGGCCGGGTGCGGCGGAGCGTGCCGGCGGAGGACGACGAGGCAGATGGCAGGCTCGACGAACAGTGGACGACCGATCCGGCACCTGATCCTCGATCGTGACGGGGTACTCAACCGCGAGGCGTCCAGCGGTTGGATCACCGACCCGCAGCGCTGGGTGTGGGAAGACGGCTCGCTGGAGGCTTTAGGCCGATTGGTCCGCCTCGGCTTGCGAGTGTCGATCGCCACCAATCAAAGCTGCATCGGTCGTGGCGTGGCGACCCAGGCCGAGGTCGACGCGGTGCACCATCGGCTGCGATCCGAGGCCGCTTCGGCCTGGGGTGCGATCGTTCCGATCTATGTCTGTCCGCATGCGCCGGAGGATGGCTGCAATTGCCGCAAGCCCCGCCCGGGCCTGTTGTTTTCGGCGATCCGCGACAGCGAGGTGCCGCCAGAGGAGACCGTCTTCGTCGGCGATGCCGAGCGCGATCTGGAGGCCGGGCTGGCCGCGGGCCTCCGGGTCGTGCTGGTGCGGACCGGCAAAGGGCGGGCGACCGAGCGCCGTTGGACCCGGAGCGAGCTGCCGGTTTTCGATAACCTTCTGCGGGTGGTCGAAGCCCTCGAGAGGTCGCCTGAACAGAGCCTGGGCTTCTCGGCGTTGGAACCGGAGCGGAGCCTAGCATGAGTCTGCGAGCAGCGTTTGCCGAGCATTCCCGCGTCGTCGAGGCGTCGATGGCGACGTTGATCCCGCGGCTCGAAGAGGCCAGAGATCTGGCGGCTGGCTGCTTGCGCCGCGGCGGCAAGCTCCTCGCTTGCGGCAACGGCGGCAGCGCGGCGGACGCGCAGCACTTCGCCGCCGAGTTCGTCGGTCGCTTCGAGCTCGAGCGCCAGCCCTTGGCGGCGATCGCTCTGACCACCGACAGCTCGATCCTGACCTCGCTCGGCAACGACTACGGCTACGAGCAGATCTTCGCCCGCCAAGTCGCCGCCCTGGCGCGGCCGGGGGACTTGCTCTTCGCCATCAGCACCTCCGGCAACTCGCCGAACGTCGTCGCCGCAGCGCGCCAGGCGCGGACCCTCGATTGCCCGGTGGTCGGCTTGACCGGCGAAGGCGGCGGGGTGCTGGCCGAGGCGGCGGATTGCCTGCTGGCGGTGCCGTCGCAGCGCACCTCGCGCATCCAAGAAGCCCACATCCTCTGCCTGCACGCACTGATCGAGGCGATCGAGCTCGACCTGTGCGGCGCGGCGGCCGAAGCGCCATGACGCCTGGCGATAGCCCACACCAGGCCGCTCGCCTCGTCGAGCGCTTCCGGCAACTCGACGTTCGGGTGGTCGGCGACCTGATGCTCGACGACTACATCGACGGCGAGGTGGAGCGGGTGTCGCCGGAAGCACCGGTGCCGGTGGTGCGGGCGCGCTCGTCGTTTCAGCGTTTAGGTGGCGCGGGTAACGTCGCCAATGC
>JBCCGX010000275.1:0-9880 GCA_039029035.1 Acidobacteriota bacterium
AATGCGGTGATCCTAACCCACTGACTCGGACCCGCTTCCCCGATGACGGCGGTAGTGGCGCGAGACCTTGGAGCGATTGCCGCAGGTCGCCATGCTGCACCAACGTCGTGAGAGGTTGCGGCTGGTATCCCAGAAGAGCAGTACGCAGTCGTCGTTGCCGCAGGCTTTCAGGCGCTGCCGGTCGTCGCGGGTCAGCAGTTGGGCCGCCTGCTCGGCCAGGCCAAGCAGAACGTCACGCGGCGAGATCTGGTGCTCTTCGTCCATCCAGCGGAGCTCACCGTCCTGCACGGTGAGCGTCGGCGCTCGACGGCGCCAGAGCAGGACTCGATTGAGACTGTCCAGGGCGCTCGCGTCCGGCGCCTCCCCCCGGCGCCAGGTCACGAACAGCTGACGGAGGGCCTTGCGTAACCGCTTCGCCTCGGCGAAATCCTGTGCGTCAATGTTAAGCGGCGGCGACCCGAGGCCTGCCGCCGCCACCCAACGCTCGAACGCCGGGGGCTCGGGCAACAGGTCGACCAGGTCATCGTCCCGGCGAATCACTGTGTTGACGAAATCGATCGCCGGATGGTTGCCCAGGTAGAGGAAGGGGGCGAGTGCGTCGGCAGTGGCCATGCCAGAAATCTAACCGGCATAATGAACCAATGCAAGTTAGCCACCGTACCCCATGCCACTAACCGACAAAATCATTCAAGCAGGTTAGCAACCTACCTCCAAGACAGGGAGAGACCATGCACCTCGATACCGCGAACGCCACCGACGAACGTTCCAGCCAGCCCCCACGGCCGACCTTCGAGGTCGGCCACGTGGGTCTCAACGTGACGGACCTGGATCGATCGATCGACTTCTACACCGACGTACTCGCCCTCGAGCTGCTCAACCGCTCCGACGCGGCGGATCGCCGGTTCGCCTTTCTCGGACTCGGCGGCGAGTTGCGGATCACCTTGTGGCAGCAGAGCCAGGACCGTTTCGCCACCGACCGTCCGGGGTTGCATCACCTGGCTTTCCAGGTGCAGTCCGCGGCGGAAGTCGAAGCGGTCGACGCCAAGCTGCGGGCTCGCGGCGCCAAGATCCTCCACGGCGGCGTGGTCGCCCACTCGGAGTCCTCGGCCTCGGGCGGGCTCTTCTTCGAGGATCCCGATGGCTCCCGCCTCGAGGTCTACACGGCGGACATCGGCGCGCATCCCGCCCCGAGCGGCGAGGCGCCGTCCTGCGGATTCTTCTGATGACCCATCCAGCACTTCACCCGGGCGAGATCGAGATGCAGCGCCGGCGGGGTGTACTCGAAGCCGGGTCGCGCGTGGCGGCGATCATCCACCCGGCCATGCCGCCGGCCGCGGCGAGCTTCATCGCGCAGCAGCCCTTCACCATCGCCGCGGTGCTCGACCAGGAGCAGCGACCGTGGGCGGCTCTGTGGAGCGGCCCGCCGGGCTTCCTCGAGATCCGAGACGAGCGCACCTTGAACGTCGCCGAGTCGAGCTTCGATGCCTTGACGCGCGAGAAGATGGTGCCGGGACAGGTCGGCCTGCTCGCTATCGAGCCTGAGACCCGCCGCCGAATGCGCTTCAACGGCATGGCGACCGAAGGCGCCGACGGGCTCCGGATCGAAGCCGAGGAAGTCTTCTCGAACTGTCCGAAGTTCATCCAGAAACGGATCCTCGCATGGCACGACGAGGCACCCGCCACACCGACCCGGGGTCTCGATCTGAACGCCGACCAACGCCGACAGATCGCCGGCGCCGACACCCTCTTCCTCGCCACCCACAATCCACGTGGCGGGGCCGATGCGTCGCACCGCGGCGGGCCCCCGGGCTTCGTGCGTTGGATCGACGAGAAGACCCTGGAATTCGCCGATTACGCCGGCAACAACCTGTTCAACACCCTGGGCAACCTGGTGCTCAACCCGCGGCTCGGCCTGCTCCACGTCGACTTCGAGAGTGGCGACATCCTACAGCTCACCGGACACGTCGAGCTGATCGACGAGGTCGCCGAGACGTCGAGCTACCCGGGCAGCGCCGGCTTGCGGGTGCGCTTCGAGGCCGAGGAGTGGTTGGAGCAGCGGCGGGCCATGCCGTGGCGTGGTTCCCTGGTCGAGCCGTCCCCGTTCAATCCGCTGCCCGAGGCTGGAGTCTCGGTCCCCAACCGGTGACAGCCCAGCCCCGAAGGGGCGACAGCGCATAACCTGGGGCGCAAGCCCCAGGTTAGAGATCGCCTGATCCGAAGCCCCAGCGGGGCGACAGAGGCTCCGGGACTCGAGGGCTCGCGCCCTCATCGGACGCTGTCGCTCCTTCGGGGCTGAGCTCTCTCCTTGCTATCCACCCGGGGCTTTCGCCCCGGGCTAGATGCTGCCGCCCCTTCGGGGCTCTACCGAGACCGAGGCGTGTAGACTTCGCCACCAAAGCGTTTCGACCCTAAAGGCGGAGAGCAAGGAGATCGGACCTCATGTCTGAGAACAAGTCGCTGCAAGCCTATTGGCAGAAAAACATCCGATTGATCGGGATCCTGCTCGGCATCTGGTTTCTGGTGTCCTATGTCTTTGCCATCTTCATGGGCAACATCCTGTACGACGTCTCGATCGGCAAGCTGCCGATGAGCTTCTGGTGGGCCCAGCAAGGCTCGATGTTCGTCTTTGTCGTGCTGATCTTCGTCTATGCCAGGCGCATGGACAGCCTCGACCGCGAGTTCGGCGTCAACGAGGAGGATTGACCTTGAGCGTCGAAACCTGGACCTACATCCTGGTCGGCCTGACCTTCGCCGCCTACATCTATATCGGTTACCGCAACCGGGTGCGCGACACCAAGGATTTCTACGTCGCCGGCCAGGGCGTGCCGGCGGTGTTCAATGGCATGGCCACCGCCGCGGACTGGATGTCGGCCGCCTCCTTCATTTCGATGGCCGGCCTGATCTCGTTCATGGGTTTCGATGGCACGGTCTACCTCATGGGCTGGACCGGTGGTTACGTGCTGCTGGCGCTTCTGCTGGCGCCCTACCTGCGCAAATTCGGCAAGTACACAGTGCCCGACTTCGTGGGTGATCGCTACTACTCCGACACCGCTCGCACGGTGGCGGCGGTGTGCGCCATCTTCGTCTCGCTGACCTACGTCGCCGGCCAGATGCGCGGCGTCGGGGTGGTCTTCAGTCGCTTCCTCGGTGTGCCCGTCGCCACCGGGGTGATCGTCGGCATGGCGGTGGTGAGCTTCTTCGCCGTCCTCGGCGGCATGAAGGGCATCACCTGGACCCAGGTGGCGCAATACTCGATTCTGATCGTCGCCTATCTGATCCCCGCCGTCGCCATCGCCAGCAAGCTGACCGGCATCCCGCTGCCGCAGCTGTCGCTCACCTTCAGCGACATCGCCCAGCGACTCAACCAGATCCAGGTCGACCTCGGCTTTGCCGAGTACACCCAGCCGTTCCAGAACAAATCGATGCTCGATGTGTTCTGCATCACCTTCGCGCTGATGGCCGGCACGGCTGGTCTGCCGCACATCATCGTGCGCTTCTACACCGTGCCGTCGGTCCGCGCGGCGCGCTACTCGGCCGGCTGGGCCCTGCTGTTCATCGTCCTGCTCTACACCACCGCGCCGGCGATCGCGGTCTTCGCGCGCTACAACCTGATCCAATCGATCCACGACCAGACCATCGAACAGGCACGCGACCTCGACTGGGTGACCAGTTGGGAGGCCACGGGGCTCTTGACCCTCGAAGACAAGAATGGCGACGGCAAGCTGCAATTGTCGCCGGACCAGGCGACCAACGAGATCGGGATTGACCGCGACATCATGGTGCTGGCCAATCCCGAGGTCGCCGGCCTGGCCCCCTGGGTGATCGCCCTGGTGGCAGCGGGTGGGCTGGCCGCCGCCTTGTCGACCGCCGCCGGCCTGCTGCTGGTGATCTCGAGCTCCATCGCGCACGACATCTACGCCAAACTGCTCCACCCGGAAGCGGACGAATCCCGCCGACTGCAAGTCGGCCGGCTGATGATCTTCGCCGCGATCATCGTGGCGGGGTACTTCGGCATCAATCCCCCCGGCTTCGTGGCCGAGGTCGTGGCCTTTGCCTTCGGCCTGGCGGCGGCGTCGTTCTTCCCCGTCATCCTGCTCGGCATCTTCGATCAGCGCACCAATCGCGCCGGGGCGATCACCGGCATGCTGGTGGGCATCGGCTTCACCGCCGTCTACATCATTGCCAACCGATTCTTCGGCGCGCCGTTGTGGTTCTTCGGCATCAGTGCCCAGGGCATCGGGACAGTCGGCATGGTGCTCAACCTAGTGGCCACCTTCACCGTCTCGCGTCTCACCGAGCCGCCGCCGCGAGAGATTCAGGATATGGTGCAATCGGTCCGCGTTCCCCGCGGCGCGGGCACGGCTTCGAGTCACTGAGACTCACGACGATGATCAACCGCAGGACGCTTACGGTGGCGATGATGGCGGCGGTCGCCACCCGGCGCGGCGGCATTCACTGCGTAACGCAGCAGGAACCGGCCGTCTAGCAGGCCGTGGCAAAAGTCCCGCCGCGCTGCGAGCGGATCTTTTCCGCTATCTCTGCGTTACCAAATCCGCGAAATACCCCAGTATTCCTGTGGTTTGGCGCCTCGACCTAGCGAAAAATCTCTCGCTCTCGCCTGCGGCAGACTTTCACCACGGCCTGCTAGGAGGAACGCCGCGAGGCCTTCGACGGGTACAGTTCCCAGTGCGCTCTGGAAGAAGAGCCTCTGCTCAACGGGAAACGGGCGGTGGCTGGGGCCGGTGGAATTCCCAGCGCGTCTCGGTTGAGAGCGCTTCTTGCAGCACGTAGCCGCCACCGTCGAAGGCGCGCAACTGGTCGGCGGTGGTCGCCCGATTCAGGGTCGCCCACCGGGCCATCATGCCGCGGGCTGCCTTGGCGAAGAAAGAGAGCACTCGCGCCTTGCCGTTCTTGACGTCCTTGAAGACGGGGGTGACGAGCGGCGCCGCGAGCTTGTCGGGGTGGACCGAGCTGAAGTACTCATTGGAGGCCAGGTTCACGATGGTGCGGTCTTTGTGGCCCTCGGTGAGTTGGTTCAGCTGCTCAGTGATGCGTTCGCCCCAGAAGGCGTAGAGGTTCTTGCCACGTCGCGTCTTGAGCTGGGTGCCCATCTCGAGACGATAGGGCTGGATCAGATCCAGGGGCCGCAAGGCGCCGTAGAGCCCGGAAAGGATCACCAGGTGTTCCTGGGCAAAGGCGAGATCTTCGCCACTCAGAGTACCGGCGTCGAAGCCACGGTAGACGTCGCCGTTGAAGGTCAACACGGCTTGCCGGGCGTTCTCCGGCGTGAAGGGTGTCGTCCAATCCCGGAAGCGTTGGCGGTTGAGCACGGCGAGCTTGTCGCTGATACCCATGAGCTCCTTGAGCTTGGGCGCGCTCAGGCGACGCGTCGTTTTCATCAGCGTCTCGGTTTGATCGAGCATGGCCGGCCGAGTCGCCGGCAGATCGGCGACGGCGGACCCTTCGACGAGGCTCTTGGCTGGGGACAACAACATCAACATGGATGGACCTCCGAGTCAGTAAGCGCAGCTTAGCCGCGGCCGCCGGCTCCGTCAACGCATCTTCACCGTCGCGCGCCTCTCGTTCGGCCAGCCTCTTGGAAGATCCGCCCAACGGGGATAGCCTCATCCGAGTGCGCGATCTGATCCCATCGACCGATAAGGAGAGAGCCCGATGATCCCCACCAAGCCGCGGATCGCCGAAGGCGCTGCCGTCTCGTCCCTCGAGGAGTACCACCGGCTGTACCAGCAGTCGATCGCCGATCCTGAGGCGTTCTGGCTCGAGCAGGCCAGGCGCCTGAGCTGGCATCGCGAGCCGCGGACCGCAGGCACCTGGGATTACAAGGCGGTGGACTTCCAGTGGTACACCGACGGTCAGCTCAACGTGAGCGAGAACTGCGTCGACCGGCACGCCCGCGCACAGCCTGACAAGACAGCGATCATCTGGGCCAAAGACGAGCCCGGTGAGTACCAGCGCATCACCTACCATGAGCTGCAGCGCGAAGTCTCGCGGGTGGCCAACGTCCTGCTCGCCCACGGCGTGGGGCGGGGTGACCGGGTGTGCATCTACCTGCCGATGATCCCCGAGCTCGCCTACACCATGCTGGCCTGCGCCCGCATCGGCGCGGTCCACTCCATCGTCTTCGCCGGCTTCTCCGCCGAGTCCTTGCGCGACCGCATTCTCGACGCGGGATGCCGCATGGTGGTGACCGCCAACGAAGGCCTGCGCGGCGGCAAGCCGATTCCACTCAAGGCCACCACCGACGAAGCGATCGAAGGCCTCGAGCTGGTCGATTGCGTGCTGGTGGCGAAGCGCACCGACACCGAGGTTCCGATGGTCGAAGGCCGCGACCGGTGGCTGGCGGACGAAGTCGAGAAGCAGCGCCCCTACTGCCCGCCGGCAGTGATGGACGCCGAAGCACCGCTGTTCATCCTCTACACCTCGGGCTCGACCGGCAAGCCGAAAGGGCTGATGCACACCTCCGGCGGCTACCTGGTCTATGCCTCCATGACCCACGAGTACGTCTTCGACCTGCACGACGATGACGTCTATGCCTGTGTCGCCGACATCGGCTGGATCACCGGCCACAGCTACATCATCTACGGCCCGCTGGCCAACGGCGCCACCACCGTGATGTTCGAGTCGATCCCCACCTACCCCGACGCCGGACGCTATTGGCAGCTGGTGGACGACCTCGGCGTCACTATCTTCTATACCGCACCGACCGCCATCCGCGCCATCGCCCGCGAAGGCGACTCGTGGGTCGAGCGCAGCGACCGCAGCTCGCTGCGGATACTGGGGACCGTCGGCGAGCCGATCAACCCGGAAGTCTGGACCTGGTACCACGACGTCGTGGGCAGGGGCGAATGCGCCATCGTCGACACTTGGTGGCAGACCGAGACCGGTGGCATCCTGATCACCCCCCTGCCCGGCGCCACCCCCGCCAAGCCCGGCTCGGCGACGCTGCCCTTCTTTGGCGTCGAGCCGGTGCTGGTCGACGACGATGGGCTGGAAGTCGAAGGCAACGGCGTGCGCGGCAACCTGGCCATGAAGCGCTCCTGGCCCGGCCAGGCACGCACCATCTACGGCGACCATGGCCGCTTCCGCGAGACCTACTTCTCACAATACCCCGGCCTCTATTTCACCGGCGACGGCTGCCGGCGCGACGAGGATGGCTACTACTGGATCACCGGACGGGTCGACGACGTGCTCAACGTCAGCGGCCACCGCCTCGGCACCGCCGAGATCGAGAGCGCCCTAGTGGGCCACGCTTCGGTGGCCGAGGCGGCGGTGGTGGGCTATCCGCACGAGATCAAGGGCACAGGCATCTACGCCTATGTGCTGATCACCCCCGAGTTCGAGGCGCACGATCCGGACGATCTGATCCAACAGCTCAAACAGCAAGTGGCCAAGGCTATCGGCCCGATCGCCAAGCCCAACCTGATCCAGATCGCGCCGGGACTGCCCAAGACCCGCTCGGGCAAGATCATGCGCCGTATCCTGCGCCAGATCGCGGCGAGCGACTACGAGGATCTCGGCGATATCACCACCTTGGCCGACCCAGGGGTCGTCGAGCAGCTGATCGCCGCCCACCGCCAGCATTGAGGGCTCCCTTTCGAGGCACTGCGGAGGGCACTGCGGAGGGCACCGCAGAGGGGTCCTCCGAAACGCCCAAAGCACATGCTCCGAGTCGCTTAGGGCACACTCCCAAGACTTCCGGGCTCGCTTGACGGTCCATCGCAACGGTGGTACGGTTTTGCCATGTGTCGTACTATGTTTTGGCTTCGCAAGCATCCAATTCGGACCCAAACCCTACTCCAGGGATCCAGCATGATTGCCAACCCAGCGCCGAAGTCCGTATCGCTCGTTTTAATCTCCGGCCTAATGATCTTCGCTTTGGTCTATGCGACCCCGGCGAAGGCCACCGGTGTGCTCGGCCAGACGGCAACGGCCAATGTCATTGTCGACGGCTCAGCGGTGCCTTCGGGGACCACTCTGATCAGCCCGAGTCTGCTTCAGACCGGCTCGAATTCAGCTCGGGTCGTGCTGGCCCAGGGCCAGATCTTGGAGCTCGATACCAACTCCCGCGCCTACCTCGAAGCCAAGCCCTCGGGTGAGCTCGAGGTCGTGGTCGATGGCGGGTCCGTCGCGGCCGCCAGCGAGGGCGAGTGGGTGCGAGCGTTCAAGAGCCAGCGGCTCGTCTTCGTCCGCCCCGAAGTGCAGGTCGCGCAGCTGGGCGGCGCCTCCCAGGCGGTCAAAGTTCTGCCGATCATCGCTCTGGCGAGCGGCGGCTGCACGATCGACGCCAACGGTGGCTGTTCGGCCGACGGCAGCGGCTGCTCGACCGAGTGCGAGTGCACGAAGACGGATCCGGCGACCGGCGTCTGCGAAGAATGCAGTTGCAAAGAACCGGCGATGGTCTCCGAAGAAACTGCACCCGCCACCAAGAAGGGCCTCGGTAGGGGTGCCTGGATCGGCATCGGAGTTGGCGCAGCGGCCGGCGCAGCCATCCTCATCGATTCGGCCTCAGACGACGATGAGCCGCCCGCCAGTCCAGTCAACTGATTGCTTGCCGTCAAGGGAGCCTCGGCAGCACGTCTTCTGTGGTGAGGGAGGCCCTGGCGCTTCCGGTAAGCGGCAGAGTCGGCTGAGATCGATGACCAACTGACTCTCTCGTGATGACCGAACCGACCCAAGACGAGCCGGGCGCCAATCTGCCACAGCACTACGGACAGCCCACAGCGCTAGCCCGTTTTCAGCACCGGCCGCCACAGATCCAGCCGCTAGACGACGATTCGGTCTCGCTGACCGACTACCTTCGTATCCTGGTTCGACGGAAGTGGCTGCTGGCAGCGGTGGCTTTGACTGCCCTGGTCGTGGCCTTTCTCCAGGTCTTCACCACCACACCGCTCTATCGCGCCGAGGTGTCACTGCAGATCGATCCGGAAGACGCCAAGGTCTTGCCCTATGAAGAGATCACCCAAGTGGGCGGCTCGCTGGGCAAAGAAGACTACTTGATGACCCAGGCAGAGAAGCTGAAAAGCCGAAGCCTCGCGCGCCGGGTCGTTCGAGTTCTCCAACTGGCCGAGCGCTCCGAGTTCACCGAGCCGACCCGCAAGGGCATTCTGCTCGATCTCGTTTCGGGCCTGACTCGTGGGATTCGGACACTGTTGTCAGGGTCCCAAGCCAGCACCCTTGATGAGGGCGTGCTGGCGACTCGTCTGTCGAGCCACCTCAGTGTTCGTCCGTTACGTCGAACCCGCCTGATCGAGGTGAGCTACGAATCGCCAGACCCGGCCCTCGCGGCGCAGATCGCCAACTCGCTGGCGGAAGAATTCATTGCCCAACACCTGGAAAGCAAGTACGACTCGACGACTCGCGCCACCGAGTTTCTGGACAAGCAGCTCGAAGAGCTCAAGGTCAGGGTCGAGCAATCCGAAGAGAGCCTGATCCGGTACGCCCAGGCCAAGAACATCGTCAACATCAACGAGCGCGAGACGATCAATCGCAAGAAGCTGGCCGATCTCAGCGACGAGCTCACCCAAGCCGAGAGCCAGCTGATCACCCAGAGCACACGCTACGAAGCCGCCGCCAGGGCCAACCTGAATGCCTTTCCCGAAGCCCTCAAGAGCGCCCAGATCCGTGAGCTGGAGGTGGTTCTGGGCGAGCGCGAGCGGCGGCTCGCTGGGCTCTCGGGACGCTACGGACCCGGCTGGCCAGCGGTCAAGGATCTCAACCTCGAGATCGGGGAGCTCAGCCGCCAGCTCGAGTCGGAGAAACGCCAGGCAATCGCCGCTGCCAATGCGGAATATCGGCTGGCCCGAGACCGCCGGGATCGGCTGGCCGCCGCCCTGAGAGAGCAGCGGCAAAGCGTCGATCG
>JBCCGX010000276.1:0-9839 GCA_039029035.1 Acidobacteriota bacterium
CGGTAGAGACCATGCCGACGAACTGCTCCAGCACCCCGACCAGCAGCCCACCCAGCATCGCCCCGCGCAGGTCGCCGAAGCCGCCGACGATGGCCGCCGCGAACGCCTTGATGCCGAGGAAGCCCATCATCGGATCGATCAACGAGATCGGCGCCACCAGCACGCCGGCGACGGTAGCGATCGCTGCTGCCAGGGCCCAGACAAAGGCATAGATTCGCTTGACCGGGATGCCCACGTAGTAGGCCGCCAGCTGGTTCTGGGAGGCCGCCTGCATGGCCACGCCCAGCCGGGTCCGGGCAAAGAACAGCGCCAACGCCGCACAGAGCAGCGCGGTCACCCCCAGGATGGCCACGTTCTCGTGGCCTATCGCGACCTCACCGAAGCGGAAGACGCCGCCGGAGAGCGGTGAATCGATATTGCGCGGCTCCGGCCCCCAGATGGCACCGGCCAGAGCCCGCAGCACGAACCCCAGCCCGATGGTGATCATCAACACCGCGAACGGTGGCTCGCCGATCATCGGCCGCAGCACGATGCGCTCCAGCAGCATGCCGAGAACCGCCATCGAGGCGACGGCAGCCAGGAAACCCAGGGGGAAGGGCCAGCCCAGCACGTTGATGGTGGTGTAAGCTAGGAACGCGCCGAGCATCATCACGTCGCCCTGGGCGAAGTTGACCACCTCGGTGGCCTTGTAGATGAGCACGAAGCCGAGCGCGATCAGCCCGTAGACACAGCCTTGGGAGATGCCGCTGATCAGCAGTTGCAGGATGTCCATGGGGCGCCGCTCGTTCCTCGGTACGCGGGATGGTATCCGAGGTCGCGAAGGATCGCGAAACCGTCTTCGGTGCTATTGGCCGAGCCCTTACTTCCACAAGTCTTCGGTAACTTCCAGCGGCTCGAACGCCGCATTGCCATCGACCGGCCACACGTCCCTGCGGGTCGTCGACTGGGGGATCACCGCGCCGCAGTAGACACACCGGCGGGGCGCTTCGTACTCGAAGGCGCCGCCGCAGGGACAGGGCGCCAGCCTTTCCTGAATCGCTTGGTTTTTCAAGCGGTCGTGTTCCTCATCGATACCTGCGAAGCGATCACGGATCGCGGAGACGACCGGATCGTAAGAATCCACGTGAACTCTTCTCGGGCAGCGCGTGCAGTAGAAGAACGGTCCGCCATAAAATGGCGAGTGATAGACCCAGCTGAGCGATTGGCCGCAGCCTTCACATGGGATCTCGTGTTGGTCGAGCCAATTGTCGGCAATGCAGAGGGCGCACGTCGCGTCTTTTGCGTGCCAAAAGGTTTCGGGGACTCGTTTGGCGCACTTGCTGCAACCCTGTGTCGCGCTTTGCGAATCGATCTCGAAGCGGCAGCCCAGGGTTTTGGATTCGATATAAATAAATTTCACCGAGTCGATCACCTCGCCGCCAAAACGCCCTGACGGGTGTTGTGGTGGCGCTGCAAACCATTCCGGCCGCCAATCCGAAGTTGACAGAATCCATTCCACCAAGAGATCGATGCCTGGGCTGTCGATAGGGGGATCTTCGGACATCGAACCGTCAGGGTGTAGCTGATAGACCCTTAAACGGTTCGCGAACGGGGCGAACTTCAGAGCGTCGAACTGAAACTCATAGTCCTCTGTCATGTTTCGGTGGATCAGCCAGATCGACTTCCCTGGCGTACCATCGCTCCAGGTGGGGTAGTGTGCCACCAACTGTATTTCTCGGTTGTCTTCGACAGCGGTTCGGTAAGCGGCTGCCGTGAGCTCTTGAACAGCCGCCAGGCGCTCGTCACGGCTAGCTTGTTTGCGGCGCAACAAAGCGATGATGCTGCTCACGCTCCCACATCCACGCAGCCACTCACTGGTAAGCAGGATTCGATCGGCGAAAAGATACAAGGACGTGACCTCGTCCAGCGCCAGGTCGACAGTCCATTGCGGAAAGTCCCTCAAGGCTGCGGCCACGTCCGAGAACCAGGCTTCGCGAATCGCCGAGGTATGCGGTTCGACGGGTATGCGTTTCTCGTCGTCGTCTAACCAACCCGGCAGGTAATAGTCGACGTTGCGGTCGTAAGCTTCGTCATCGTCGGCCATCAGGTCCGCTCGGGTCACCAGCGGTTCCGCCGTCACGGTGCCATGGCGGCGGCAAACTTCGATGACAGCGTCACGGACGTTCCGGATCTCCGACTCAGGGATCGCCTCATCCAGGTCGTCGTCCTCGTCCCAGGCGTCGGGGTCGTAGACGACGGGTAGCTGCAAAGTCATGAACGGTCTGGTCTTTCGATTCGTGTCGTTGGCAGCCAGGCGCTCCTTGCTCTCGGAGGCGACGGTAAGTGGCTTTCAGGGGCTTAGGTTAACCCGATAAGTCGCTTCCTTGCAGACCTTATGGCCCTGTCGGGCTGCCATTGCCAAGCGGTCGAAGGTCGCTGGCGATGCTTTAAGGTTGAAATGCTCAGACTGCACACTAGTATGGTCATGTTGATCAGGCGTCCTCAGGAGCCCCATCGTGACTTGGAAGATCGAACAAGCCAAACAGCACTTGGCCCAACTCTTCCGCGAAGCCGCCAAAGAGCAGCAGCTCATCTAGGAGCGCAACTGCCCAGTCGCGGCGGTTATCGGTGGTGAGGCCCTCGAGGTCTTTGAGGCTTGGCGCAAGGAGCAGCTAGCTCGCCGATCGCTGCCGGAAGCGTTTTCGGAGCTTCGTGCGTTGTGTCTCGAAGAGGACTACGAACTGCCGGACATTGGCCGACGCGATCGGCCCAATCCCTTCGCAGAACAGTCGGTCGCCTGAGCTGGAACGGCGATCCGAAGCCTCTTGCTTCAGCCCGACCCGCCGTCGCCAGACGATGGCCGCAAGCGATCGATCAGCGCGATGGCCTGCTCAGGCTGGATATGAAAGTCATTGAACCGCACGACGCCACCCCGGTCGATGAGGACTGTCCACGGCGTGCCGCCGGTCCGGTACTTGCGCATCAGGGAGGACGGCCCGTGATCGCCCGTATCCTGCCCCAGGGGAATCTCGAGGCCGAAGTCGGCCAGGGTGTCGCGACCGCGGCGTGCGGTGTTGGTGGCGAAGCCCTCGAAGACGGTCTGGACGGCGACGAAGACGACGTCGTCGTCGCCCGCGAAGTGACGCTCCGCCTTCTTCAGCGTCGGGAAGCCGTGGGAGTGGCAACCCGGGCACCAGGACTGGAAGAAGTAGAGGTAGATCACCTTACCTTCGAAGTCCGAGATGTCTAGGCCGTCGACCCCTGGCTGCAGGTTGTACCACTCGGCAAGCTCCCAGGCGGGGGCCTGTTGGCCGAGGATGCCGAGGGAGCGATTTTGCCCCTGGCTGGTGGCGGCGAGCAGTAGGAGACTGGCGGTGGTGAGCATGAGCAGTTTGCGTGACATATCTTCTCAGAATACGGGTGTCTGCCGGCGATGGATCGATCCGGGTGTGCGAGTGGGGAATAGGCCAGGGAAAAGTCCGACCCGATGCTCGCGACTCTGGACGCCGATCAGACTTCACAGCAGTCAGTGGGAAGGCCAAGGAAAACTCCGACCTGGCCTTCCCACTCGATGTTTCGTTCTCTCGACGAGACCCAGAGCTCAAGACATCGCTCGATGACCACGTTGCGGCGCACCAGCAGGTGACCAGAACTGGTGGGAACGCCAGGGAAATGTTTTCCTTGGCTTTCCCACCGGCTGTTCGAGACTCCGGGCGGCGCTCAAAGCCCGGGACAGGTGGTGAGAACGCCAGGGAAATGATTTCCTTGGCCTTCCCACTGAATGTTCAGGCGTCTCGACCCGCACCGAAACCCTGAACAGCTCCTGATCACGACGCCCCGGCACGCTGAGAGCTCTTCGCGGCGACTGAGAGGGGCAAGGAGCCGTCGATCTCGTCGTTCTCAGGGGCTGTTGGGGACTTTCGACGCCGTCCAGGGGTCGGGCCAGGCCCTGAGGATGCCAAGGAAGCGTTTGCCTTGGCCTTCGGACTCGATGCCGGAGCCCCTTGACGCCACCCCGAGTTCGAAGCAGGCGCTGGCAGAGCCCGTCGCAGCACGATAAAGGAGTTTCTGCGCTTTCCGCGCTGATAGGGCTGAGGCGCCGCGGTGGGTGGTCTGCCGCGGCGCGGACCGGATTCTTCAAGGAGATACATCATGACCCGCAGTTCAGCCCCATCTTCATATCTAGCTTCGATCTTGATGGTCCTTGCCGTCGCCGCACTGGCTGCGACGGCCCCAGCCCACGCCTCCCTGGCCTGGGAGGACACCTGCGACGAGCTGACGAGCTTCCAAGCCTACGACTTTGCCACCATAGTCGCCGAGTGCAAGGCGGCCGAGAATCCCCCGTCCTGCCCGCGCTGCGACACGACCTGTACGGACCGCTGGCGGACCTGGGTCGACTGCCGGCTGGGCGGCGGCAACCAGGCAACGTGCAAGGCCTCACGGGTGGAGGCCATGGCCTGCAAGGCCTGCTATGAGGGCCAGGTCAACACCAACGGCGCCGACCAGGTGCTGTTCGTCAATCCCGACAGCTGCAACGCCTCCAACCCACCCGGCGGCAGCAATCCCTCGGCCGGACATACCGATCCCTATTGCTCCCTGGAGGCTGCAATCCTCGACGCCCACGCCGCCCAGATCGCCACGCCCGCCCTCAGCACCAAGGTTGCCGTGTGCCCGGACACCTACCGGGAAGAGATCAACCAGGTGGTCTCGGCCAGCGGCGCGCCGCCGGAGGTGATCGTGGAGGCGGTGGTGCAGCACGAAGCCACCGTTTCGGGCTCTGAGGATTGGAGCACCGACTGGCAAGAGGCCAATCCGCCGAACCTGGAATACCACAACCTCCTGCCCTTCAGCGAAGACTTCAGTGTCCCGGCCGGGTGGGCCGGCACGGCCTTCAACGGCTCGTTCTCGGCCACTCCGGTCTCGATCGCGGGTCCCTTTGGCGCCGTCGTTACCGCCAACGAGATCCTGCCGGTCCAGGGCACTTCGGTCTACCATTCCTACGACGGCAGTTGGGGCCCGGGGCGCTATGTGCTGTCCGTCTACGCCAAGATCGAAGGGCTCTCTCAGGTCGGCCTTCGCATGCAGGGAGCGAAGGGTGACGAGGCGACCTACAAAGTCGGCTTGCCGGAGGCGCCGTGCACGATCGGCCCCTTCGAAGGCGCCGACGGCGGTGGCTACGAGCTGATCGATCCCAATCCCAGCATCTTCGGCGACGAGTGGTATCGCATCTGGGTGGCGGACTCCCTGCTCCCCGACGTGGACGAGGTCGAACCCTTCGAAGGGCTCACTCAGATCCGCATCGACATCGATCCCGATGCCGGCTATGCCGCGGATCAGCAGCGAGTGTGGATCTGGGGCGCGCAGCTCGAGCATCGTCCGGTCGACTCCTTTGCCACCACGCCGCGGCCTTACCTGGCCACCACCGGTTCGACGGCCAAGGACGAAGTGAAAGAGTTTCCCGTCTTCGAGCGCTCCGGCTGGACGAAGGACTGGGGGACCCAGGCCTGGCGGTCGGATTGGGGCTGCCCTGTGCCCGAGCCCACCATGCTGCGCCAGGAGCTGCTCTTCATCGATAGCGAGCCCCTGCGCCAGGTGTTGCGCAAGGACGACCTGGAACCCGGCACCTATTTCCTCGATGACGGCCTGAGCTACACCGATCCCAGCGTGCGTTGGCCTGCCGGCGGCATCTGCCCGAGCGCGACCCAGAACCCTGTCCTCATCCAAGAGAGGAACACCCAGTGCGACCCGCAGAACCCCTGCACGCTCTACGTCGCGCCGGCGGGCGACACACCGGACTGGAACGCGGCCGAAGGGCATTTCGAGTTCGATCGCCTGGAATTCGCCGAGCGCACCAAAACTTTCTGGCTGCACAACTCGAACGAGTGGACCGTGCGTGGCCTGCGCTTTCAGCACGCTGCTGGCGAGGACATGCAGGGTGCCTCCGCCGCGCTCCTGGGCGCCCGGTCGCCGAGCTTCACGGATAATCTGGCCGAGCACAACAGCGGCACCGGCTTCGGTATCAACGGCAACCTCGGTTGCGCCTCGCAGTGCACCTTGAAGGGCAACAAGACCTACGCCTCGGGCACCGTCATGGCGCGCAATCGCGCGGTCGACAACGGCATCATCGGCGCATCGCTGTTCAATCAGCAGGATGTGACAGTGAAAGAAGAATACTACGCGCGCAACAACTGGCGCGGTCAGCAGGTCGGCTTCAACGGCGGCTTCGTCGGCGGCAGCAAGATGGGCTGGATCGATGGCGGCTATTTCTCCGAGATGGTGGTCGAGGATAACTACGGCAACGGCCTGTGGTTCGATCACTACGGCGTCGATATCGAGATCCACGATCTGACGTCCACCGGCAACCGAAGTGCGGGGCTGTTCCTCGAGCGGCACAACAACCGCATCCCCAGCGGCTCAGCAGGCCTGAGCGGACCACCGGCGAACTACACCTTCGAGATTTACAACAGCACGTTCTCGGGCAATGACGTCGGCCTGCGGGGCTCGGATGCGGTGCATGTGCTGGTGGCGGACTCGACCTTCGAGTACAACCACGATCCCAAGAACAACGGCGCCCAGGTGGCTTTCCTGTGGGCCCACATCCTCGATGACTCGACCCCTGAGGGGCTGCTGAACGGGCTGCACGACTGGACCCTGACGAACAACAACTACGCCGCCTGCTCGTCCGACGCGTTCTATTTCTACTCGGACACCAAGGCCGGCGCCTCCACCGCGAAGGACGCCTCCGACTTGTTCTTCACCACCTTCGATTCCGACGACAACGTGTTCGAGGCCCATCACACCCTGGTGGACAAGGTCGGTTTCCGCAACGCGGTGAAGCCCATCCCGGTGCCGAACCCGGCGCCGTTGAACTTCTCCCTCGAGGTCTGGCAGGACTACACCTTCGACGAGTACCTCCTCAAGCAAGACGACGGCTCCTGCGTCATCGGCGAGCCGGGTTGCCCATGAAAGATCGCTGACGAGGCCCGGGGCTTCGTCCCTCTGGGCTAAACCCTCTGGCTAAAGTCCCGGAGGAACAACAGTTCGTAGCCCGTGACTTCAGTCACGGGCTGACGCGCATCCCGCCGATCAGCCCTGCAATCGCTCCCGCAGCCAGATCCGGGCGAGGCGCCAGAAGCGCTCGACGGTCGACGCGGACAAGTCGAGCGCCTCGGCGGTCTCGTCGATCGTCAGGCCAGCGAGATAGCGCAGCTCGACCACCCGAGCTTGGCGAGGATCGATCGCGGCCAGCGCGGCCAGCGCCTGATCCAGAGCGAGATAGTCGAGCATCGGCTGGGCAGAGAGGGTGGGGCCGTGATCGAAAGGCACCGCATCGAAAGAGACCGTGTCAAGATTCCCCCGGCGTTTGCTCGCCTGCAGGCGCCGGCCGTGGTCCAGCAGGACACGGCGCATCGCCTGGACCACGACTGAAAAGAAGTGTGCGCGATCCCTGATCCGTGCCCGCCGCTTGTCGTGCAGGCGAAGGTAGGCCTCGTGCACCAGGGCGCTCGCCTGGAGCAGATGATCGGCACGTTCCCGGCGAAGACAATGCCGGGCCATCGTGCGCAGCTCTTCGTAGAGCAACGGCAGCAGGCCGTCCAGGGCGTCGCCGTCTCCGTCTCGCCAGCGTTGCAGCAGGCGGGTGACCTCTCGGCCTGTCGTCTCGGTTTCTGGTGCCATGGCATGGGTCCTCTCGGGCCGTTTGCCACTACCTTCGTCTTCCGGGGAGGGGAGGGGCCATCGGAGTCGGCATGGGTGCTAGGCGCGTTGTACTGGGTCGCAACGTCGAGCACCTCTCCAGCAAGATCCGACACATCGCCGGTTCGCAGCTTGCGGTACCATTCGACCGCCCTCAGTCCTTAGACCATCTGCCTCGCATGTCTCTCGAGCCCACCGCCCTCCTCGTCGTCCTGGCCTGCGCCTTCGCGTGGGTCGGCCTCGATCTGCTGCGCAAGCTGCTGGTCGTCCGCGGCGGAGCGTTGCCGATAACTTTCCTCATGGTCGCCGCCCAAGTGCCGCTGTTTTTCTTGTGGGTGCTGGTCGACGGCCGGTGGACCATCGGCACCGGCTACTGGCTGCCTGGTTTGATCTGCATCGCGATCAATCTAGGTGCCAATCTGGCCTACATGCGGTCGGTGAAGTTGTCACCGATGAGCGCCACATTGCCGTTGTTGTCGCTGACGCCGGTGTTCGCCTCCCTGGCCGCGATCCCGCTCCTGGCCGAGATTCCGCGAGCGGCCCAGGCGGCGGGCATCTCGATCGTCGTGCTGGGCGCCCTGGTGCTCAACGCGGAACCCGAATCGGGGGGCTTCGGCGGTCTATGGCGAGGCCTGCTGAGCGAGAAAGGCGCGCCGTGGATGGTGGCGACCGCGCTGTTCTGGTCGATCTCGCCGGCCCTGGAGAAGCTCTCCATGCGCCACGCAGCACCGAGCATGCATGCCTTCGTCATGGTGACTGGCATCGTCTGCGGACTCGGGATCGCCCTCGCCGTCCAGGGGCGTCTCGGGGAGGTCGGTGGCCTCGGACACCGGGGCTACACCGTGCTGGCAGCGTCGGCGGTGGTCAGCTGCCTCGCGCTGTTCTTCCAACTCTTGGCAATCCAGATGGTCCAGGTCGGCCTGGTGGAAACCACCAAGCGCGGCATCGGCGCGGCGATGGCCCTGTTGCTCGGTCGCCTCGTGTTCGGAGAAGAGCTGTCGCGTCAACGCATGGTGGCTGTGGCGTTGATGGTCGTCGGTGTCTGGCTGGTTTTGGCTTAGGGATCGAAGAGATTCTTGCCTCGCGCGTCAAGCTAGCCACTTGACGCCGACAGCCAGCCTAAATGAAAATTCTGGTGACGTAATGGATCCAGAATTGGAGGCAAAAATGGCCCATTTGACGATCAGCCAAGACATTCGCCCGATCTCTGATCTCAAAGCCAAGGGCAGCGAGATCGTGACTCAGGCTGCGAAAACGGGCCGCCCGGTCGTCTTGACACGCCACGGGCGTGGCGTTGCCGTCGTCCTGGCAGTCGAGGAGTACGAACGCCTGCAGGAGGTCGCTGAGAGGGGAGCCTTGGTCGCTGCCTTGGGGGAAGGACAGCGTGACGTGGACACCGGCCGCGTATTGACCCATCAAGAGATGCGTTCCAAATGGCTCTCCGGGGATTCCAAGGAACGTTAGGTGGAGATCATCTGGTCGCGGGCTGCCGATCGAGATCTCACGAAGATTTATGCCTATCTCGAGCCGCGCAGTCTCCGTGCTGCTCGGGAGGTGTTGCGGCATCTTTTCAAGGCGATCGATAGGCTGGCCGAGATGCCTCGGTTGGGCACCTTGACCGATCTTGGTGCGGAGAGGGAGTATCGACAGTTCGTTGTCGAGCACTACAAGATCTTCTACTACATCGGGCAAGAGCAGTTGATCATCGTGCGACTATGGGACACGCGTCAGGACCCGACGAAGTTCTTCGTCCCGCCTTCTCCCTGAAGGGTGGCTTCTGCGTCGATCCTGCTTGTGAGTGCGTCTATACTTAAATCGATGACACATCAAACATCCCACGACGACGGCTCAGCGGAATCGCGGCAGCGCGTCGGCGAAGCGCGGCGCCAGGCTGCGGCTTCAGGCAAACGGGTGGCGGTGGTCTTTGGCGCCGACTGGTGTCCCGACCACCAGGCCCTCGAAGAAGCCCTGAAGAGTCAGTACGTCAGACCCTTCGTGGACGACGTCTTCGAAGTCGTGGTGCTGGATGTCGGCCAGCGGGACCGCAACTTGGAGCTGATGGGCGACTACGGCATGGCGGTGGAGCGCGGCATTCCCGCGGTCGCCGTCCTCGAGCCGGACGGGACAGTGGTGGCAGCTCAGAAGAACGGCGAGTTCTCGACCGC
>JBCCGX010000277.1:0-9815 GCA_039029035.1 Acidobacteriota bacterium
ACGTGCAACAGATCCCCGTCGAGAGCGGGGAGAACAGCTCAGTTTCCGGGCTTGTGCTCTTCGAGCAACCCCCGGTAGTGATTGGCCCGGGCTCGATCGCCCCGTGCTTCGGCCAGGGAGGCGAGGTCCCGAAGCGTCGCCTGATAGCGCAGCACTCCCCGATGGCGGCGGTCTCGAGCCAGCGGCCCGACACTCTCCTCCAGTAGGACCTGGGCTTCGGCCACCTGGTCTCGTGCCGCGAGGCAGCTTCCTAGGATCGCTTTTGCCTCGGCAAGAAACGGAGCCTCTTCAGGTTGAAAGTCGACCCTCTCGAGTCGCTCGAGGCTCCTACGCGCCTTCTCTTCGCAGAGCTCGAAGTCCCCCATCTTCAAGAGGATTCCGGCAAGACCGGTCAGCGTCACGCCGACATGCAGGTCTCGGCCTCCCCAAAACTCCAGATAAAAAGCATGCGATTTTTGATAGAGCTGAAGGGCCTCTTCATTACGCCCCAGACCTTCGAGGGCCATTGCAAGGTTGTATACGCTGTGCCGGTTGGTCTGGGCGGCATGCTGAAGAACTTCTTCGGCTTCCTCGTAGCGTCCGAGATGGAGAAGCATACTGCCAAGGTTGTTCCGACTGATCCCGAGACTCTCGTGATCCGCGGCAAGATGTTTTTCTCTCGCCGCCAGGGCCTGGCGCAGGTGCAACTCGGCGGCCACAGGATCCTCGTCTTTCAGCAAGCTACCGAGCTTGGACTGGGTCGAAGCGATGTGGGGATGGTTCGGCTCCAGGACCTGGGTACGTATCGTCAAAGCACGCCGGAAGTGGTCCGTCGCCTCGGCCAGCCTCCCGTGGCTCCACAACACACCTCCGAGTGAGCTCAGACTGGTCGCCACTTCGAGGCTGTCGGGGCCGCTGATTTGCTGAAAGATCGCCAAAGCCCGGCGATGAAAAGACTCTGCTGCCTGAATGTCGCCCTTGTAGTGGTACAGGATGCCCAGCACCCGATAGGCGTGGGAGGTGTCGAGGTGGACTTCGCCAAAACGCTGGCGGCTGATCGCCAGGGCTCTTTGATAAAACTCCTCCGCGGCGTCGAAATTATCCTTGGCTCTTTCCACGTTGCCCCGGTAGATCAAGACATCGGCGAGCCCGGAGCAGTCGTCACCGCAGGTTTCGTCATAGAGTCTCAGGGCGTGGCTCAGCAGAGGCTCGGCTTTGTCCACGTACCCAACCCGGGAATAGATTCCGCCCAAGAGAGCGAGCAGGCCGGCCCTCACTTGGGGATCCTCGTCGAGCTTCCCGGACATGACCTTCTCTGTTGCGACGCTCAAGAGACTCGATGTCGTCTGATTCTTCGGATCGGTATCCCACGGGTCGGCCGCGGTCAGGATTTCACTGAGAACCTGGACGATGCGCTCCGCCCGCATCCGAGCCTCATCGGCAGCCTGCCGCTCGCGGGAGGTCACGAGCACGAAAAGCACTGTCATGACGATGAGCAGAGTTGCTGCCGAGGCCCCCCATCGGTGACGGCGAAGGAACCTCTTGCCGCGATACATCACGGAGTCGTGCCGAGCCTTGACCGGCCGATGCTCGAGATGATTCCGCAAGTCTTCGCGCAACTCGGCCACCGAGCCGTAGCGGCGGTTTGGCTTCTTCTCGATCGCCCGCAGGCAAATCGCGTCGAGGTCTCCCTCCAACTGACGTCGCAGGGGCCCCTCCGTTCTCTTGCTAGGAGGCAGGGGATCTTCTTCGCATGCGGCCTGGGCGGCCAAGAAGGGGGACAGGACGGATGGGGCGAAGGGGTGTTGCCCGCTGAGCAGGCAATAGAGCACAACCCCCAAGCTGAAGACATCGCTGGCCGTGGTGATGGACTCTCCTAGAATCTGCTCGGGACTCGCATACTCCGGTGTCATGGCGATGAGTCGACTGCGAGGAGAGCCCGCGCTCGCGTCGCCATCGCTCAGCCACTTGGCGATACCAAAATCGAGCAATTTCGGCGTCTCGTCGCGAGTTACCAGAATATTGCCAGGCTTGATATCACGGTGTACGACGAGCCTCTGATGGGCGTAGTGCACCGCATCGCAGACCTCCATAAAAAGCTCGACTCGGCGTTGGACCGGAAGCTCCCGAGATTTGAAGAACTGATCGATAGGCAGACCCTCGACGTACTCCATCACCAGATAAAGTACGCCTTCGCTGGTGGCCCCACCGTCCAACAGAGACGCGATGTTGGGGTGATCTAGCCCCGCGAGAATGCGCCTTTCCTCTTGGAATCGGCGCCTGATCTCCTGGCTGACCCAAGTCGGCGGTAGCAGCTTGATCGCCACCTTGCGATCGAAGGCTCCGTCGTCACGTACCGCGGCATAAACGACGCCCATACCGCCCCTGGCGAGCTCACTGACGATACGGTACGGTCCCAACCGCCGGCCGACAAAGAGATCACTCTCCTCGACGATCGACCGCGCCGGGGCCGAAGGCTGCTCGAGGAACCCGGAAGCCGCCCGGTGGGCGGCGAGCAAGGACAGGACCTCGCTTCGCAAGGCTGGATTCTCTCCGCAGAAACGCTCCAAGAGGCTGCGATGATCTCGAGGGTCGGCGTCGAGAGCAGCAGCGAAAGCCGCTCGAACCTGATCCCAGAGCTCTGGATCCCGAATCTGTTCCTGGGCTGGGTCAGGCACCTCTGATCTCGCGATAAAGAAACGCCCGAGCCATGGACCAGTCTATCTTGACCGTCTCGGGGGAGACTCCGAGGACTCGAGCGGATTCTTTGACCGTGAGGCCACCGAAGAATCGCAACTCGACCACCTCACTCTGCCGGGCCGAAACTACCTCCAGAGCTTCGAGAGCGTCTTCCAGAGCTAGTAGGTCGACCGAAGATTCGGATCTGGCGGCCGGCTCGTCGACCTCAGTCCAGGATACGAGGGTCGCATCGCCGCCGCGCTTGGCAGCGCGACGCTTTCGTGCATGATCCACCAGGACCCGGCGCATCAGAGTCGCGGCGAGGGCTAAGAAATGGGTTCGATTCCGAAACCCGATTTTCCTTTGTCGGAGCAATCTCAGGAAGACCTCGTTGATCAACGCGGTGGGTTGCAGGGTATGGCCCGCTGGCTCGCGGGCGAAGATTCTGCCAGCAAGTTTCCTCAGATCAGGCTCGACAAGAACGGCGAGTTGATCGAGAACTGCACCATCTCCCTCTCTCCAACGGATCAGCAATTCAGTTAGCTCGCTTTGAACAGCCATTGCCCCCCATCTCAGATCCTGAAGAGGATCTCCCCATTTAGATTATCTTGCTTGGTCACTGATCATTATAGCCGTCCATTCGGATCTCGCCGTCTACCTTCAGGTTCCGGCCATCTCGGTTGCATACCCCTTCAGGTGCCGGCCACCTCGCGATAGCAACATCCGCGGTATCGTGCGCATGGCACAAGGCATGTTCCGTCTCGCTGGTCGCAACGACCTGGGTCTACGCTTCCGGCCGATCCTCCAGCGTGCTTTGAGGCGGCTCAAGAGTGAGGAAGGGGAGAGCGGGGAGTCGCAGACCTCTGGTGAGGTCGAAGGCTCCGAAGTCGAGCCAGGCGTGGCGGAGCCCACTGCGGCCGAGCCCAACGCGGTCGTCGGGACCGAGTCGGCACAGACCACTGCCTGATCATTTTGGAGCTGCGTTAGCGTCGGCTTTCCGGTCTTTTGGCCGGGAGGCCCTTTCTGCTGGGGTGCCGGTCTTGCGGAGTCGTCCAGAAGCCCACCTCGAGGCACCCCACCGTCGAGCTCTCCAACCAGGTCCCAGCCGCCCAGACCCCCACCCGACTCGCAATCGTGTCGAGACGATTTGTTATAGTCTCCACAGCAGAGTCCGAATCAGCTGCAGTCTGAGCATGCGGTTCGCCCAGGTGATTCCAGCACCCTGGACTGAGTTCCGGGGCCTTTCGATTGACGAGATTGGAGGAATCGAGAAGGGCCTTGCATTCATCTGAAGGCGTTTTTCGCCTATTCCATTGAACGCCGACTACGTTCTGCGGGTGCAGTCCGGTGGATGATCCGTGATTGGCGCTTAGATCGTGCGAATCTCAAACGAAGGCTGAGCTTGCACAGCGGTGATTGTAAGTTTCTGAAGTGACGTTGTAGCAATAACCATGTTGCCGCGGGAGGTCGCGGTCGCGCAGTAGGAAGGAGCTCGATGAACCAGGATCAGATCCCCGCTCCTTCGCCAACCCCTGTTGTTGGGTGGATTGGCAACGCCCTACGCTTTTTCGGCAACCCGGTCGACTATATGGTGGCGCTCCGTGACAGATTCGGCTCCGTTGCCTGTTTGGTAGAGCAACAACACCCTCCGTTGATCATCGATTCACCCCAGCCCAAGGGCCATACTTTCTTTGGCTTCGGCGCGGAGTGTAATCGGCAGATCCTGACGCAAACCGAAGATTTTCAATCAACCCCGATCCGCCATCCAAAGACCGAATCTTTCAATCAGTTATCCGAGCATATTCTTTTCATGCACGGTGAGCGCCACGCCAGAGCCCGGCGCCTGATCGGCACGGCTTTTACCAAGACTCACATCAACCATTACCACGACGACATGATCGGCCAGACCGAGAGGCGGATCCGGTCGTGGCGAGCAGGTCAGCGGATCGACCTGCTGGCTGAGATGCACAAGCTTTCCGTCGACATCGCAACCCAGTGTTTTTTCGGGGTCGAGCCCAGCGCCTCGCTGGAGTCCCTCGCAGCGAAGGCTGTGGCCATGATCAACCTGTCTACGTTTCCGCCTGCGATGATCCCGATCAAGCTTCCCGGGTCGCCCTACTCCCGACTGTGCAGAATGGCTGACGAGGTGGTCGCAGCGATCCGTAAGGAGATTGATCAAAGGCGCGCCGAAGGCGCCACAACGAACGACTTCCTCTCTACCATGGTGCGCGAGCACGGCGCCGCAGGTTTGAGCGACGACGAGTTGGTCGGGCAGACTTTTGTCCTCTTCCTCGTCGGTCACGACACCACAGCCTGCGCCCTGACCTGGACTCTTTTCCTTCTCGCCCAACACCCCGAAGTCGCAGCGGCCTTGCTCGATGAGCTCGATGAACAGCTCGGCGGAGACCCCCCTGCGCCGGATCAGATCGGCAAGCTCACCGTTCTCGACAGGGTGATCAAGGAGAGTCTCAGGGTCCTGTGCCCGGCGGTCATGTTTCCGCGCGTCGCGGCCCGCGATACGGCCCTTGGCGGCCGGCCAGTTCCGGCGGGTAGCGAGATCTTTTACAGCCCCTACGTCACCCACATCGACCCGGACGTCTATACGGAGCCCAAGACGTTCGATCCTGACCGCTGGCTTTCGATCAAGCCTTCATCGTTCGAGTACCTGGCCTTTGGCCACGGTCGCCACAACTGCATCGGCGCCGCGTTCGGCAACCTGGAGTTGCGGATCATTCTCTCGATCATTCTGCAGCGCTTTCGGCTGCAGATCATCCCGCGGACCAAGATCGACTTGAAGACCGTCGCGGTCATGGCGCCCAAAGGCGGTCTGCCGATGAGGGTCCAGCCCCAGGATCGGCAGTTCGCCAGCTCGCCAGGCGAAGTCAGGGGCTACATCCGCCAGATGGTCGATCTCACGGCGGCTTGACTTCAACGATTGCCTGGATTGTTGTCTAGCTTTGGCTACTTTTGCTTCCAGGATCCGTCCGGCATCTGGATCCAGTCACCGCTCTTCGCCTTCTGGCGCAGGGTGGTGGCGTAGGTCGAGCGGATCTGCGGTAGCTGGGAGAGATCGGTGCCGGTGGCGGCGGCGATTTCTTTGAACATGCGCTCGCGGTCGGAGTTCTCCGCCCGCACCAGCTTCTGCACCGCGGCGCGCTGCTGCAGCGGCAGCGCGTCGAGCTGTCGGACTTCGACCAGAGCCTCGTTGTTCTCACCCACGGCGCCGGAGGCCTTGAAGCCGTTGAGCTCTTTCACCCGCTTGGCGCGGGATTGGATGATCTGGCGAATCGCCGGGTTGGTGATCTCAGGCGCGGCGACGTCGCCCTCTTGAGCGTAGACCGGGGCCGGGGCGAGCAGGCGCAGGGCGTTACCGACCGCGATGTCGACGGTCGAGCGCAGCCACGACTCAGGCGCGGCGTGGAGGGCAGCGGTCCCCTCTCCCTGGGGCTCCTCGCTGCCTTCGACCGTCTCGGCTTCGCGAGCCACGGCGTCTTCGATTTTTTCGGACAGGTCCTTCACCGCCGCTTCGGGGAAGTAGACATTGATTGTGACGCAGGCGAAGGCCACCAGGGCGGCGAGGAGCAGCGAGGCGAGAGCAAGGGGTTTACTTTGCATGGAGATCTCCTTCATGAATCGAGAGTGTAGCACTCACCTTTCGGTCGTCGCCCGGGCGAAGTCGAGACTCTTCAACCGTTGCACCATGGCGCGGAACGAGACCGTCTTGCCCGGCTGGGCATTGACCACGTCGATCCGGAAAGGCAAACGGCCGCGCAGGAAGAGCTCCTTGTCGCCACGCTGTTCGAGGCCGCGCAGCAGCAGCACATCCTGGCTCAAGCTGAGATCGACGCCGAGCTTGGAGTAGGTGTATTTGTCGAAGAACCGCTGGATGCCTCGGTCGAAGAAACTGGTGCCGCCGCCGGTCCCTCGGCCGGTGCCGAGGATGGAGATGTTGTTGACCGCTTTGACGTCGACGGTGCGGGGCACGCCGGGCTCCTCGATGGATTCGATCCGGGCACTGAAGCGGACCGGCACGCCGCGGAAGAGCTCGCAATCGCGCAGCGAGCCCTGCAGGGTGCCGGTCATCTCGCCGAAGTCGATGCGGCGGGTCAGCTGACCGAGATCGATCCCCTCGAAGTCAGCCGAGAGCTCGATTTTGGGGAAGCGGGTCAGGACGTCTTCGCCGGAGATGTCGTGCACCCGCACGATGCCGTCGAAGATCTCGATCTGGCCGCCACCGTCGACGCTGAGCGTCTCGGGCGACAGGCGGGCCGCCGGCAGATAGCCGTCGAGCGACCCTTCGACAGGAAAGAGCCCCAGCGCATCGGCGATGGCCTCCAGGCGCAAACCGGCGAGGCGAATCGCGGTCGCGAGGTGGCGACCTTCTCGCAGTAGGTGGCTGAGGGTCAGGTGTTCCAAGTCGAGCGCTCCACCGAGAATCGCCAGGGCGATCGGCTTCTCCAGGCTCAGCGAATCGGCTTCGACGACGAGGTCGGTCTCGGTCGGCGGCAGCTCGAGCTCGCGCACTGCCAGGCGATCAAAAGCCACTTCGCCGGCCAGGCGGGGTCCGCTGAAGTCGAGCTCCGGCGTTGGGCGGCGACGCAGATCAAAGGGCAGATCGAGGCGCAGGCCGACCACCTCCACCTGACTCTTCGGGTTGTGCAAGCGCAGGTCCGCCAGGCGGAGCGTCCCCGCCAGGTCCCACTTCACCGGCTCGTCGGCCAGCGAGCGGAAGTGGCCTCGGGCTTGGAGCGCCAGGCGACCTTCGAGGTCGAGGTGCCCGAGTCGCTCCTCCAATAAGTGAGCGAGATAGCGCGTGTGGGTGGCGCTCAGATCTCCGTCGTCGAGGCGCAGGTCGTAACGCCAGCTCGAGGTGTCCTCTGAGCTGGCCAGATCGAGCTCGGCGCTCGGGCCGTCGGGGACCTGGAGGCGATGCTGCATCTGCCAGCTCGACGGGCTACTGTCACTTGCCAGGTCGAGCTGGAGGTGGGATTCGACGGCGGCATCGAGCTCGGAGAGATCGCCGAAGAAGGTATTCCACAAGATGAGGAAGCCGCCGGCCCGCCCTTTGGCTTCGAGCTCGATCGGGGTGGCCGAGGTGCCCTGGGCGGCCAGCTCCCAATGGCCGGTCAGGCCCTCCAAGACCCGGCTGCCATCGCCGGATGCAAAGCCAGCGGTCAGCTCGAGCGGGCCGGTGACTTGCCAACTGCCGGAGCTCTCGAGGGTGCCCGCGAGGCGTGTGCTGGCGGTTCCTGTCAACGCGAGATCGCCGAGCGTGTCCGCCAGAGGTGTGAACAGCTGCGGCCAGCGACCAAGGTCGACCTCTTCGATCGCTAGGTTGCCCATGGCGGTGAGCCCGGCGCTCGGCCAGCTCCAGCGACCGTCGGCGCGCAGGGTCGCCAGGCCGGGTGCAGTGATCACCGCCGACTCGATGGCGCCGCTCGGCCGGGCGCCGGCCGTGCCATCGGAGGAGCCGAGGGTGCCGGTACCCTTGGCCGAGAAGGTTAACGGTAGCGCGTCAAAGCCCGGCAGCAACAGCTGGCCTCCGCCTCGCAGGCCGCTGAGGCGAATCGGCGCCTGGGAGCTCGCCCAGCTCCATTGCGCTGTCGCTTCAGCTCGGTCGAGGTCCCACGATCCGCTCGCGGACGCGAGGCCGAGATTCTGCAGTTGCAGCGAGCCGCTGAGGGCCGGCTGGCGCAGCGTTCCCTCGAGGCGGCCCGAGGCCGCAACCGCGCCCTGCAGATCGAACGGCGGCGCCTCGATCCACCCGGCCTCCCGCGCCAGCTCGACGAGCCCGCTCAGGTCGCTGCCAGTCCAGGTCCAGCGTAGGTCGCCGGTCGGCTCAGGCGTGGCGAATCGGAGGGCTCCGTTGGCTTCGAAGTCGCCGGCTGCGGCCGTGTCGAGCTCGGCCTCGCCGATCCAACGCAGACCCTCGCTGGAATCGAGCCGGCCGTCGGCGTGCAGCCGGAGGGGAAAGACCGCCTCCGGCAAGGTCGGTGTCATGGGCTGAATCGAGCCACTGGGCACGGTGATGCTGGGTACCGTGAGGTCGATCTCGATCGGGCCTTGCCAGGTGGGGGCTTGTAGGGTCGCCAGCCGGGCAAAGGGCAGGCTGCCGGCAAGGTGCATCGTCGCACCGGTGGCGAGGGTGAGATTCTGATCCGCCGCCAACTGAATCTTCGAGACGACCGCCTCCGTCTGGTAGGCGAGCCGTTCGCCGGTGCTTTCGAATCGGCCGTCGATCGTGGCTTCGGCGCCCAGGTCGGGGCGCAACCGGGCGAGGTCGAGACCCGCGAACTGCCCCTGCAACCGCTGAAAACGCTGCGACTCCGGGTCCCATTCCACGTCCAGCTCGCCGGACCGCAGCCCGTCGAAGAAGGGGTGCAACTGCATCTGTAGCGTGCCGGTGGCCGTGGCCGTGGTGCTGGCGACGAGCCGCAGCTCCTCAATCGTCGTCGTCTGCCCGGCGAAATCCAGCTTCGCCTGCTCGGCGACCAACTCGACGCCGACCTCCGGATCGCCGGGAGTTACCTGCAGCTTGGGCTCGATCAGCCCGAGAGTTTGGTCGGCGTGGCGGGTGGATAAGTGCCTGGCACCTGCTTCGATGGCGCCGGTTTCGAGTCGCCAGACGGTCTCGAAGTCGGCGAGGTGTCCCTCGATGGGTGGGGGATCGGAAGGATCGAACAGGGCGAGCCACGGTGGCAGAGCCAACGTATCGGCTTGCAAAAGGACCTCACCGTGGTAGCTGGCTTCCATCCCTGTCGTGTGGGTCTGATCCTGCAGTTTGGCTTGGGCAGTGATCGAGGTTTCCTGGGCCCCGAAAACGACCTGCACTTCCGCCGGTTCGAGGATCAGCTCGTGGATGTGCGGCAGAGGGCGCCGTGGTGGTGGGGACCACTCGGTCGGAACGAGGTGGGCGACGCCACCGCGCAGCTGCCAACGCTCGAAACGGGATTCCAGGATGCCTCCGAGCTCTGCCTGAATGAGGATCTCATCGAAGTGCAGGCTTTTGACGAAGGGGTAATCGTGCAAATCCTCGATCCTCAGGCGCACGAGTCGAAATTGATCCTTGCCGTCGATCGCCAAAACCCGCCAATCAACCCCATGCCATAAAGCTGGCCAGCTTTTTCTTCAAACCGGCGGATCAGCAGCATCTTTTG
>JBCCGX010000278.1:0-9799 GCA_039029035.1 Acidobacteriota bacterium
CTGGCGGTGCCTACGTTCCACTCGATCCGAGCTATCCGGCCGAGCGCCTGGCTTTCATGCTGGCCGACGCAGCAGTCCCCGTGCTGATTGCCGACCAGTCGATGGCGAGCTCACTGCCTGCCCATGGACTGCCCCTGATCGAGCTCGATCAGTGGCTCGGGCGGGTGGCCCGCCAGGCGAGCGCTGCGTCGCCTTCGCCGGTCGTAGAAGCCGGTTGGTTGTCGCCCCAACAGCTGGCCTACGTCGTCTACACCTCTGGCTCGACCGGCCGTCCCAAGGGCGTGAGGGTCTCCCATAGTGGAGTGGTTCGGTTGGTCAAGGAGACGCGCTATGCGGACTTGGGGCCGAGCGAGATCTTGCTCCAGGCCGCGCCGGTCTCTTTCGACGCGTCGACGTTCGAGATCTGGGGAGCCTTGCTCAACGGCGGACGCCTGGTCGCGCTGTCTCAGAAGACTCCATCGCTGGCCGAGTATGGCCGTGCTCTCGAAAGCCGGCGCATCTCGACGATCTTCGTCACAACCGCGCTGTTCCAGCAACTGGTCGATCAACAGCTCCCTAGCTTGCGTGGTCTTCGCCAGCTACTCACCGGGGGGGAGGTCATGCCACTGCCGCCGGTTCGTCGGATGCTGGCCGAACTGCCCGAGGTCGAGTTGATCCATTGCTACGGACCGACCGAGAACACCACCTTCACGACCTGTGGCAGCCTTGGGGACCAGCATGCGATCGGCCCTGTGTCGGTACCGATCGGGCGGTCCATCACCAATAGCGAAACGTGTGTCCTGGACGGTCAGCTGCGGCCGGTACCGATCGGCTTCGCCGGTGAGCTCTACAACGGCGGGGTCGGCCTGGCGCGGGACTATCACGATCGACCCGGGCTGACGGCGTCGCGATTTGTGCCCCATCCCCATGGCCAGGTGCCCGGTGCGAGGCTCTACCGGACCGGCGATCTGGTACGGGTCCTGGCGGACGGACGGATCGATTTCCTGAGTCGAGCCGATCACCAGGTCAAGCTCCGTGGCTTCCGCATCGAGCCAGGCGAGATCGAGAGTGTCCTTCTCGAGCAGGCGGACATTCGCCAGGCGGCGGTTGTCTTGCGGCAGGACGGGGCGATCGGTCGCCGCCTGGTGGCTTACGTGGCACCGGACTCGCCGTCTGAGGCGACGACTGCGGACGAGTGGTTGCGATCCCGCCTCACAGCATTGCGTGTCGACCTCGAAGCACGCCTGCCTGGTTTCATGATTCCTTCCGCGATTGTCGCCCTGCCGACGCTTCCTCTGAGCCCGACCCACAAGGTCGATCGCAGCAAGTTGGCGGCGCTGCCGGCACCGGAGATCGACCCAGCCTCAAGCAAGGACTACGTCGCTCCCCGGACGCCGACCGAAGATCTTCTGGCGAATGTCTGGACCGCAGTACTCGGCCGAGAGGCGATAAGCGTCACGGATGACTTCTTCGATTTGGGAGGCCACTCCCTCCTCGCCATCGGCCTGTTGTCCCAGGTGCGCGAGGTCTTCGAAGTCGACTTACCGATCGCGGCATTGTTCGAACGGCCGACGATTCGCCAGCTGGCGGCGGACATCGAATCGGTCGGCCGTAGCGCGCTGCTGCCACCCATCGAGGCCGGTGCTGACGAAGACAATCCACCGCTTTCTTTCGCCCAGGAGCGTTTCTGGCTCTTGGAACAACTCAGCCGCGGCACCAATGCCTACTGCGTACCGATGGCCCTGCGGCTGCGCGGACAGCTGCAGCAGCAGGCCTTGAGTGCCGCGTTCGATGCGTTGCGCGTTCGCCACCGGGTCTTGCGCGCCATCTTTCCCAGTCGAGCGGGCAAGCCCAGGCAGGTCATCGAGCCCTGGCAAAGCCAATCTCTGCCTTTGATCGATCTTCGGCAGCTTGGCGAGAGCCGGCGCGAGACCGAGCTACAGCGCCTGGTGGATGAGGACACGTTACGGCCATTCGACGTCGCTCGAGGTCCGTTGATGCGCTGCATCCTGGTGCGAGTCGGTGACCAGAGCCACGCATTGTTGCTCAACTTCCACCACATCATCACCGACGGATGGGCTCTTGGCGTGTTGATTCGCGAGGTCGTTGGGCTCTACCAGGCCTTCGCCAGGAGGCAGCCGTCACCGCTACCGCCTCTGCCGATCCAATACGCCGACTTCGCTCGCTGGCAGAAGCGCTGGATGAGCGGCGAGGCCCTCGATCGACTGCTGGGGTATTGGCGAACGCAGCTTGGAGAGCGTGGGCCGCAACTGGTGTTACCTGGCCAGCGCCGGCCAGAGCCTGGGACGGCGCCGCGACCCGCGGATGGTGGCTTTGATCTCTCGCCTGACATCGGCAGAGCGCTGGACGATGTGAGCCGGGCGCATGGCGTGACTTTGTTCATGACCGGGCTGGCCGTCTTCGCCGCCCTGCTGGCGAGGTATTCCGGTCGTCGACGGGTGATCGTCGGTACACCGATCGCCAACCGTAACCGGGCCGAAACGGAGCACCTGGTGGGTTGCTTCACCAACACCCTGGCGCTAGCCATCGACTTGGGCGGCGATCCGACGTTCGCCGAGCTGCTCGGTCGAGTGCGAACCGTTTGCCTGGGCGCTTATGCCCACCAGGATCTGCCGTTCGAGAAGCTCGTCGAGGCCCAGAACCCGGACCGGGACCGGCAAAGCGCGCTCTTCGATGCCTTCTTCAGCCTGTCGATGTCCGACCTCCTGAGGCTCGAGCTCGACGAGCTCGAGATCGAGCCTCTCGACGCCCGACAAGGGGGCATGTTGGGCGGTAAGTTCGACCTCTCGGCCGCTATTTTTCCGTCCGATGCAGCTTTCACAGTCGGTATGACCTATGACAGGGAGCTCTATCCGAAGGGGCTCATCGACAGGTTGTTGCACGATTTCCGGCGGATCCTCGGCGCCGTCGCCGAGCACCCCGAAACCCTCCTCTCACAACTCCCTGGTCCGACACTCCAAGAGCGCCAGCAACTGACCGAGGCCCTCCGGCAGAAACCCACGGCGCCGCCTGCCAAACCCGCTTCTGAGACACCCCGTCCGGCGCCCGAAGGGAGCTCGGAGGGGCACGATGTCGCGGCGCGGCGCAGCAAGTTGGAGCAGAGCCTGGCCAAGCTACCGCCTGCCTTGCGGGCCAAGTTCGCCGCCCGGCTGGCGAAGAAACCAACCGTCGAGAAAGCCCGGATGATCGAGCCCCGTGGGACCGCCGGGCCGGCGCCCCTGTCGTTGGCCCAGGAGCGCCTGTGGTTCCTCGACCGACTCGATCCCGAGGCAGCGACCTACAACGTACCGCTGGCGGCGCGCCTCCAGGGTGCGGTCGACGTCGGTGCGTTGGGTCGGGCTCTGCGGCGGGTTCTGCGACGCCATGAGATCCTGCGCAGCCGCTTCGGTGTGGACGAGAGCCACGCGCCGTTCCAGCAGACCGGGCCACCACCCGCAACAGTATTGCCGGTGATCGATCTGGGAACCGTCCGCCACCGCGTTGAGGCAGCGCGCGCGTTGATGCGGCGCGAGGCCGCCCGTCCTTTCGATCTCGAGCGCGGACCGGTGGCCAGATTCTCCTTGGTCCGCCTGGCGTCGGACGACGCCTACCTGATGATGACCTTCCATCACATTGTCTTCGATGCCTGGTCGAGCGAATTGGTCTTCCGCGAGCTGGCCGCGTTCTATGCCGCGGAGCACGAGCAACGCCCCGCTGCCATGCCAGAGCTGGCGATCCAATATGCCGACTTCGCGGTGTGGCAACGGCGCTGGCTGGCGGGAGAGCGGCTGGAGAAGCAAGTCGATTACTGGCAGCGCCAGCTCGCGGGGGCACCGGCGGTCCTCGCTCTACCGACGGATCGGCCGCCGGGGACGAGTCGGACTTTCCATGGCCAGAGTTACGAATTCCAATTGCCCGTCGGTCTCGGCAGCGCTCTGGCGCGGCTCAAGGAGCGCTCCCAGGCGACCTCATTCATGGTGCTGCTGGCCGCCTACCAGGTTTTTCTTCAGCGCCTGACGGGTGCGGACGACCTGACCGTCGGCACGCCGGTGAGTGGTCGTGGCCAGCGTGAGACCGAAGGTCTGGTCGGCTTCTTCGTCAACATCCTGGCGCTGCGTGGGCAGCTCGACGAGACCTGGACCTTCGACCAGCTGCTCGAACGGGTTCGCCGGACGACCCTCGAAGCCTACGAGCACCAGGACGTGCCGTTGTCGAAGCTGGTCGAGGCCTTGCGACCGGAGCGCGTGGCCGGCCAGGCGCCGTTCTTTCAGGTGGTATTGATGGTGGAGAGCACGCCGGCGGGTTTCGAGATGAGCGGTTCGACGGTCGCCATCGAGCCCCTGGCACCCCCAGTCGCCAAGTCCGACCTGACCCTGGCTTTCAGCGAGAGCCCGGACGGCCTCAGCGCGGTCATCGAATACAACACGGATCGTTTCGATCCGACGACGATCCGTCGTTGGGCAGCGGACGTGTCGCGCTTGGTCGATGCGGCTTTGCGTGATCCGTCCCAGCGCCTCGCGGCCCTGCCGTCGAGCAGCGCTGCCGAGCGCCACGCGGTGCTCTGGGAGTGGAACGACAACACCATCGAGCGTCACCGAGAAACGAGCTTCCATGGTCTGTTCGCCGAGCAGGCGCGCCGCACCCCGGATGCGATCGCGGTGGTCGGTGAGTCGGCGGTCGGCGTTGCAGTGGGACGAGGCGCGACGGCTCCGGCGGAGGAGCTTCTGAGCTACGGGGCGCTCGATCGCCGGGCAGAGGCTCTGGCCCGCCGCCTCGTCGACCTGGGCGTCGGCCCGGATCGTTGCCTCGCGTTGGGGCTGCGGCCGGCGGCCCCGATGCTGGTCGCCTTGTTCGGCGTGCTCAAGGCCGGTGGCGCCTACCTGCCCCTCGACCCGGAGCAACCGGCAGAACGGTCCCGGTTCATGCTGCGCGATGCGGGCGTCGAGAGTCTCATCACCTCGCAAGATCTGGTGGCACACTGGCAGTCCCTGGCGCCGGATGTCGCCTGCCTGAGCTTGGACGAGCTCACCCTGGACTCGACCGTCGAGCCGGCGGCACCGCGTCGCCCGGTGCCGGTCCGCCCGGACCATCTGGCCTACGTGATCTACACCTCGGGCTCCACCGGCCGGCCCAAGGGCGTCATGGTGCGCCACCGCAGCCTGTGCAATCTGGTGCGGATCTTCCAGGAGCGCGTCTTGGCACCCTACGCGGGCCGGCGCTTGCAGGTGGCGATGATGAGCTCGCTGGTGTTCGATGCATCCCTGGCGCAGATCCTCAGCCTGCTCGACGGTCATACCCTGCATGTTCTACCGGACGAGGTCCGCCGTGACGTCCGCCTGATGGTGGAGCGCTTGCAGCGCCAGCCCCTCGACGTGCTCAACTTCACTCCGTCCCATCTGCGGGTGGCGGTGGAATCGGGTCTCCTGTCCGAGCCCCGATTGACGCCGTCTTTGCTGTTGGCTGGCGGTGAGGCGATGGGCGATGGTCTACGCCAGCAGCTGGCCGAGACTCCGGGTCTCACCGCCTACAACATGTACGGCCCGACGGAGAGTACGGTCGACGCATCGGGCTGCACCGTCCGGTCGGCCACCAGCGGCAGCGATATCGGCCGGCCTCTGGCCAATATCCGGGCCTACGTCCTCGATTCGCGGGGCCGCTCAGTGGCGCTCGGCCGACCGGGGGAGCTCTGTGTCGCTGGCGTCGCCCTGGCGCGCGGTTACCTCGCCCGCCCGGGTCTGACGGCTGAGCGCTTCGTGCCCCACCCTTACGGCGCCAAAGGCGAGCGCCTGTACCGCACCGGCGACCTGGCCCGCTGGCGACCGGACGGCCGGCTGGAATGCCTCGGTCGGCTCGACCATCAGGTGAAGGTGCGCGGCTTCCGTATCGAGCTCGGCGAAATCGAATCGGCGCTGACGGCCCAGCCCGCTGTCCGCCAGAGTGTGGTGCGGGTCGACCAGGATGCGGCGGGGGAGCCGCGGCTGGTGGCCTATGCGGTGGCGTCCACCGAAGCCAGAGTCCCTGCAACCCTCGATATCTCTGCTCTGCGCCAAGCCTTGCGCCAGCGCTTGCCCGAGCACATGGTCCCGGCGGCGATCGTCGAGCTCGATGCGTTCCCCAGGACCAGCGGCGACAAGATCGACCGTCGAGCCCTGCCGGCGCCGGAGCAGGCTTCCGGCTCCGGGGGGATCGAGGTCGCGGCGCCACGCGACGACCTCGAGCTGCAGCTGGTCGCCTTGTTCGAGGAGGCCTTGAGTCGCCGGCCCCTCGGGATCCATGATGACTTCTTTGCGCTCGGCGGGCACTCCTTGCTGGCCGTCCGTCTGATGGCGCGAGTGGAGGAGACGCTCGATACCCGCTTGCCCCTCTCGACCCTCTTCGAAGCCCCGACGGTCGCCGCCCTGGCCGGCCTCGTGCGCCGGCCTGGCAACGGGGCTTCCGCACCCCGACAGGCTCTGGTGCCGATCCAACGTGGTGGCGCGGCCAGGCCCTTCTTTTGCGTCCACCCGGTGGGCGGCAACGTCATGTGTTACGCCGCGCTGGCCCGCCATCTCGGTCCGGAGCAGCCGTTTTATGGCCTGCAGACGCCGGCGCTCAATGGCAGCGAGACGCATAGGATCGAAGAGATGGCGGCGAGCTACTTGGTCGCCGTGCGGACGATCCAGCCCGAGGGGCCCTACGCTCTCGGAGGCTGGTCGATGGGTGGCTGGGTCGCCTTCGAGATGGCGCGGCAGCTCGAGGCGGAAGGGCAGGCCGTGGACACTCTGGCGCTGATCGACTCCGCTGCGCCAAGCCAGGCGGCGACCGGCGAGTCGATTACCGCCGCGACGCGGGTCGAGACTTTCGCTCGTGACCTGGCGGGGCAATGGGCGGCGGAGAGCCGGCCGGCCTGGCCCGACCTCGCCCAGCTGGACGAAGAAAAGGCCCTCGCGGCCCTGCATGCCGAAGCGCGCCGGACCGGCGCCTTGCCACCCGGCCTTGCTCTGCCCGAGGTCCGCGACTTGTACCGCCTCTTCGCCTTCAACCTGCAAGCCGCTGAGCGCTATGTCGGTGGCACCTACGGCGGTCGGGTCAGCCTGCTCTCGGCGGCCCGTGGCGCCGGGGCATCGGCCGTCGATCGGACCCTCGGCTGGTCGACCCTGGCTGGCGCAAGGGTCGAAGCACGGTCGCTGGAGGGCGACCACTACAGCTTGCTGCACGAGCCCCAAGTCGCCGCAGTGGCGGCCTGGCTCGGCGAGCAGCTGACCGTGTCAGGGACCTCGGGAGATTTGGCATGAGACAGTTGCTGGCCTTCCTCTTCCGGTTCTCGCCCGGCCTGGTCGCCCTGGCGCTGGCGGCCAGTGTCTTGACCGGTGCAGCCAACGCGGCCTTGATCGCATTGATCAACCGGGGGATAAGCGGCACCGATCCAGGCTCGGCGCGTCTCATCTGGAGCTTCGTCGCGGTTTGCATCGCCTTGCCGGTCTTCCGCGTCTTGTCGGATATTGTGATCTCGGTCCTGGCTCAGAAGGCGATCTTCGATCTCCGCCTGCACCTTAGCCGAGAGATTCTCTCAGCGCCTCTGCGGCAGCTGGAAGAGGTTGGTGCCAGCCGCCTGCTAGCCACCCTGACCGGCGACGTGATGACCCTGAGCAATGCGCTCGGCACGGTGCCCTACCTGGCGATGAATCTCGCCATCTTCATCTTCTGTGTGGTGTACCTGGCGATCCTCTTCTGGCCGGCGGCGCTGGGCGTCTTGCTCGCCGCCGTCCTGGGCGTGGCGCTTTTCCGCTGGGTCAACCGCAAGGCCGAGCGCCTCTTCGACCTGGCGCGGCAGGAGCTCGACGGCCTGTTCGAGCACTTCCGTGCCCTGACCGGTGGGATCAAGGAGCTCAAGCTACACCGCCGCCGACGAAGGGCCTTCCTGGGCGAGATCTTGGAGCCCACTGCGACGTCGTTCCGCCGGCACTATGTGGCCGCCAACGCCTACTATGCCGGCGGCGCGAGCCTGGGGCATATCTTCTTCTTCGTTGTCGTTGGCGTCCTGGTCTTCTGGCTGCCGGTGCAGGCAACGGGTGTCAGTCGGGAGATCCTGACTGGCTACACCCTCGTCCTGCTCTATCTGATCGTGCCGATGACCGCCCTGACCGCCGGCATGCCGGCTCTGGGGCTGGCCGTCGTCGCCTTGCAGAAGATCGAGTCCCTGGGCATGTCCCTGGCGAACTCGACCGGAGCAGTGCCTCGGTCGTCGGCCGAGTCCTCGCCCGAGAGCCTTGCCCCGGTGCCCTCGGCGCCAAGCGAAGACGCCTGGAGCCGATTGGAGCTGTGCGGTGTGACGCACTCCTATTTCGTCGAGAAGGAAGGCCGGGCCTTCACCCTCGGGCCGATCGATTGGTCCCTCCGTCCCGGCGAGCTCGTTTTCCTGATCGGCGGCAACGGGAGTGGCAAGACCACCTTGGGCAAGCTACTCTGCGGACTCTATCCACCCGAGGCGGGGGAGATACGCCTCGACGGCCAAGCGGTCAACGAGGCGACGCGGGACCTCTACCGGCAGAGCTTCACTGCCATCTTCTCGGACTTCTTTCTGTTCGAAAGCCTACCCGGCCTCGAGCCGGCCGGGCTCGAGGCCAAGGTACAGCACTACCTGGAAAAGCTCGAGCTCGATCACAAGGTCGAGCTGCGCGGCGGCGAGCTGTCGACCCTCGATCTGTCCCAGGGGCAGCGCAAGCGCCTGGCCTTGTTGACAGCCTACTTGGAAGATCGCCCGATCTATCTCTTCGACGAGTGGGCGGCAGACCAGGACCCTGCCTTCAAGGAGTTGTTTTATTACGTCCTGTTACCGGAGCTCAAGGCACGGGGCAAGACGGTGATCGTCATCAGCCACGACGACCACTACTACGACGCGGCCGACCGTGTCATCAAGCTCGACTATGGCCGAATCGAGTCGGACCGAGACCTGGCGCCAGCGGCGCCCGATTCAACCTTGACCGAGGCGCTCGACCCTGTGGAGCACCCTACAGTGCAGAGCCCTTCGATTCAAACCGTTTCCTGAGAACAAGCGGCGTAGAGCCGAACAAGGAGAGCCAACTATGTACATACTCGGTATCAACTGCGCTTACCACGAGTCGTCCGCGGCGATTCTCGAAAATGGCAAACTGCTCGCCGCGGCGGAAGAGGAGCGATTCAACCGCTGCAAGCATGCGAAGAAGTCGGCCGTCGGCAATGCCGATCAGCTGCCGATTCACGCCATGCGCTACTGCCTCGAGGCCGCCGGCCTGAGCGCCGATGATGGCAGTGTCGACCTGTCGCAGGTGGCGGCGATCGGTTTCTCGCTCGATCCGGAAGTGCGCTATCGGGCCAACCTCGCCCACCAGCATCCCTACGAGGTGACGGCCGGGGACTTCGGTACCGAGGTCGGGGAGGCGCGCTTCCGCGACCGCTGCCTGGCGGTGGAGCCCGCCTTGCGCCAGCTCGGCTTCACCGGCGAGCTGCAGTATCTCGACCACCATGCCTGCCACGGTGCCAGCACCTTCTTTCTCTCACCCTTCGACGAGGCCGCGGTGCTGGTGATCGACGGCATCGGGGAGTTCGATTCGACAACTCTCTTTCGCGCCGATAGCGGCCGCTTGGATCCGGTCCACCGGGTGGGCTACCCCAACTCCCTGGGCTTCCTGTGGGAGAAGCTCTCGGCCTATCTCGGCTTCGACGAATACGATGCGGCGAAAGTCATGGGCCTGGCGTCATTCGGTGATCCCTTGTACTTCAGTGAGCCGTGGGAACGGCTGGTGCAGGTCGGTGCGGACTTCACTATCGATGACGATGTGGTGCGATTCCGCTGTCGCGA
>JBCCGX010000279.1:0-9793 GCA_039029035.1 Acidobacteriota bacterium
CGGCGAGGCGGCGCAGGCCCTCACCATGATGCAGGAGGCGGTGCGGCGCCAGCCCTCATGGCGCAACTACGCGCGTCTGTCGGACATGGTCTACCGCGCGGGTGACCTCGCCGCCGCGCGTCGCGCCCTCGAAGCCTGTCTCGATCGCTGGCCGGACAACTTCGACATCCTGTCGCGGCTGGCGCAGCTCGAGTTGCTGAGCGGCAGTCCGGAGCGTGCCGCCGAGCTCTACGAAGTCCTGGTCGGGCGCTGGCCGGGGGAGACCGAGCTCGCCAACCTCGGAGTCGCCTACACCCTATTGAAGCGCTACGACGCGGCGGCGGATCGCTTTCGCCAGGCCCTCGAGCTGGCGCCCGAGTCGCCCTACGCACTTTACAACCTGGCCGATGCCGAATGGCTGCGCGGTGCAGAAGACGCGGCCGCCGAGCTCTATGGCCAGGTGCTGGAGCGGATCGCCCAGGACCCGGACCCGGAGCATCTGCTGACCTTGCGGGCCCAGGCCGAAGCGCGGTTGGGCCGGCTCGAAGAAGCGGTGGCCCTGGCCCACGAGGCACTGCAACAGTCGCCGGACAATCCGCAGGTGCGTTACGAGGCGGCGGTGGTCTTCGTGCTCGCCGGCGAAGACCTCACCGCCCTGCTCTCCGCCCGCCGGGCGATCGAGCTCGGGGTCGAGCCGCGCTGGTTCGACTTCCCCTGGTTCGAGCCCCTGCGCGAGCGCTTAGGCGCCTAGCATGGTGAACAGAGACTCGACGCAGCGCTTGGTCACGGCGGGACGGTGGCCTTATTGACGATCACAGGATCGACGATGTCGCCGTTGTCGAGAACCAACGTGAAGCTGTAGTTGATCGGTTTTGTGCTGACATTGCGGTTCTGATCGAAGACCAGCACGGCGCGGTCGGTCAGGCGGACGCCGGAGACCCAGTCCGATGGCTTCGAGCTCCAGTTGATCCAATCGTTCTTGGTCTTGAAAGTGCGACCGCTGTCAGTGGGTAGGTCGTAGCGCAGCAGGAGGGTCTGACGGGCCTCGACGTGGATGGTGTGGGCGGCAGGCGGGGTCGGGAAACCACGGCAGTGGTTCTCATCCAGGCTCTTGACCCAATTTTCGCCCTCGCGGTTGACCCAATAGCAGGCGAGCCGATGCACGAGGTGTTGATCGACGCTCGCTTCTTGATTCAAGGTGAGGCCCGCCGACGTCTGGTGAACGCCCAGAGAGTAGCCCGATGAGCTATCGTTCGGAGTGAAAGTAGCGATGCCGAGATCCGCGCCGTCGGCGCTCGGCTGAAAGGTCACGGTGCCGATGCCGTAGGGGATGTCTTTCGAGATCTCCGCATCGTACGACTGATACGTCGCACGCCCCGATGCGACCTTGATGTCGGTGTAGAAGTGGGCGGCGCTGCCGGACAGGGAGGTCGAGACCCAGGTGCCGGCGAGGATGTTGATACTGGCGGGCGTGGACATCGTGCAGTCTCCTTCTGGATGGTTCTTCCGATCCCCGGGGCTGTCAAAAGCAAGGCCTGTGCCAGGAATCTTCGGCTTGGACGCGTGGAGGAGGGGGAGATCCTATCGAGTAGACTGCCCAGGTGTCGGACAACGACTCGATCGATTTGCAGCGTCGGCTGGAAACCGAAACCCGGATTAGCGCCACCGCGGAGAGATCGGGGGCGCTGCGGGTCGACGTGCCGGCGTTGACGATCGTCGCCCATCCCGATCCACGACGCATCGGCGAGCGAGTGCTCTTGCCGGAGCTGCTGTCGGGCGAGGAGGTGGCTTTGTCGCGCCGAGTGCCCCTCTTCGCACAGCCCGGATCCTCGGTCGCCGCCCCGTTGAGCGACGTGCATCTGAGCCGTCGGCCGCTCGCCCTGTGTGGCGGATCGCCGAAGGCCTGGAGCCTCGAGCGCGGCGGCTGCCGCACGCCGGTCCGCATCAATGGTCGTTCGCTGGCCGAATCGGCGACGCTGGCAGCTACCGATCTGGAGCGAGGGGTGTCGATCGAGCTCGGTCGTCGGATCACCCTGCTGCTGCACCGTCATCCCGCGGTCGAGCCTGATCTGCCGACCTACGGCCTGGTCGGTCGATCCGCCAGCCTGATCGATCTAAGGCGGCAGATTCGCCTCGCCGCGGGCAACGAGGCCTCGGTCCTTCTGCGCGGCGCATCGGGTACTGGCAAAGAGCTGGTCGCCCGGGCGTTGCACGACGCCAGCGCGCGTCAGGCGCGGCCCTTTGTCGTCGTCAATATGGCGGCGATTCCGCCGTCGCTCGCGGCATCGGAGCTTTTCGGCGCCGCCAAGGGGGCCTATACCGGCGCCAGCCGGGCCAAAGAAGGCTTCTTCCAGCGAGCGGAGGGCGGCAGCCTGTTTCTCGACGAGATCGGCGAGACACCGCCCGAGATCCAGCCGCTGCTGCTACGGGTTCTGGAAGGGGGAGAGATCCAGCCGGTGGGCAGTGCGGCGACGCGCTCGGTCGACGTACGTGTGATTGCCGCCACGGATGCGGCGGTCGAGCAGCTGGTCGAGGAGGGCCGCTTCCGCGCCCCCCTCATGCACCGGCTCGCGGCGTTCGAGATTCGCCTCCCGCCCCTGCGCCAAAGGCGGGACGACGTCGGCCGCCTGCTCTACCACTTTCTGAGCCAGGAGCTCGAGGGCTTCGCCAGGGGCGAAGGCTTCGAGGTCGACGGCAAACCGTGGCCGCCGGCCGAGCTGGTCACTCGGCTGCTGCGGCACGATTGGCCCGGCAACGTGCGGCAGCTGCGCAACGTCGCGCGGCGTCTGGCCGCCGCCTGGCGCAGCGGTGAAGCGGGTCTTTCCGACGAGCTCGTGCGACCGCTCCTCGCTTCGGCGGCAGAGCCGGCAAGAGCCCAGGACGGCGTACCGGAACCGGGCGCGACCGCCGCGCCCGACAGCGAGGCACCCCGGGCCACACTGGAACGACAAATTCGGCAGTGGATCGCGCAGATCGCGGCCGGGGAGGTGGCCCCGTTGCCCCTGGGGCGCTGGCTGGCCGACGACCTGGTGCTGGAAGCCCATGCCACAGCAGACGGGGTGGCTAGCCGGGCCGCCGAGGCCCTGTCGATCCCCGAGACCTCGTTCCGGCGTCGACTGCAGCGGGCCCAGACCACGGCTGGCGACGAGGTGCCGCCGGAACGGTTGGAGCTGCGTGAGACCCTGGCCGGGTTGATCGGCCGAGGCGCCCTGCCGGCGATCGATCCAGCCGAGCGACTCCGCCGCATGCTGCTGCGGGAAGCCATCTCCCGCTTGGCCGAGCCGGCGGCGGCGAAAGTGATGGGCGTCACCGCGCGGACCCTGCGCAAGTGGCGCCGCGCGCTCGACGCCTGAGACTCGGCCGAGCGACGGCAAGACGAAAAGCAGAGGCGGCGGAAGAAGCGGCGGAATTCGCCGATTCTTCCGCCGTTTGCGCCGCCGTTTGGGTTCCATTTCCACGCTGAGGCCGATCGTCGGCGATCCCAGGGCCTCCCCGGCGCTGGCACGCATCTTGGACTCTAGGGCAGGCACCCATCGCCCAAGCGAGCCGTGGGTCGGCGACGGGGCGCGCTGACCCCCGGTTCGCCACCTGACTCATCTCGTCCTGGAGAACCACCATGGAAGACAAAGTCTCGAGCCGTCGATCGATCATCACCTGGACCCTGGCATTTTGCGCCGTGACCACCGGCTGGCCCGCCGGCGCCGAGCAGCCGACGTCGTTGCGGATCAAGAACGAGTGCAAGTACCCGATCTGGATCCAGCAGGATTTCAAACACCCAACCAACGATCCGATCGTCGTCCCGATCGCCAAGAACAAGACCTACGACTACCACATTCCCGAGGCTGGTTTGGCTTCGACCCGCTTCTGGGCCAAGGCCAATTGCAATCAGTATGGCTACGACTGCGCCATCGGCGAGAGCGTCGGTGTGGAGTCGGCGCGGGCGCTGGGCCACCAGACGGTGACCGCGTTCGATCCCGACATCAACAGTAAGTTCGAGGCCACCTGGGGCTGCAAGTACACTGGCGCTCAGGCGTCCAAGTGCGCGGTCAATCCTTCGTCGACGACGACACCCAAAGCCAAGCTCGACGATTGGACCTATTGGGACGGCTCGGCGGTCGACGGCTACACCTTCGCCTACGACATCAGCGTTTCGGGCACCGGCATCGACTGTCGTGACCAGCACACCGGCAAGGCCCTGCCGGATCCCAACGTCGTCTGTAGCGGCCTGAAGGCGTCCGATTGCCCGACGGCCGAGAACCTGTCGACCAACGGCCAGTACAACTCGATCAACGGGGTCAACGTCACGAGCGTCAATCTCGAGCTCACCGCTGCCAGCGATGGCAGCAAGGTGATCGGCTGCTTCGGTCCCTGTGCCAAGCTGACCACCGGGCAGCGTGAAGGTTGGCGCGCCAAGCTCGGCGGGCTCGATCCGAGCTCCCCGCAAGCCAAGATGTACTGCTGTGGCGGCGGCGTCTCTTCCGCCGCTTGTAGTGCCGGTGTGGCGGCGAAAACGAAGTACCGCACCGCCGTCCAAAAGACCGACAAGTGCGACGCCTACACCTATGCCTACGACGACGCCAAGGGGCTGGCCCAATGCAAGGCGTCGGCGAAGTTCCTGGTGACCTTCTGCCCCGGTGGCAATTCTTTGCCCCTGCCGCCCAAGCGGACTGACGGCAACGCCGTCTACTGCAATCCCGGCACCAACCCGCCCCAGGTGTGCCCGGGCAATGTCGCCTGTCCGCAGTGCGGCTCTACCAGCTGCGAATGCCCTGCGTCCTGATGCAAAGAGAGGATTCCGACCATGATGAAACCACCGATCCGAGCTTTACTCCTTCTGCTCGCTGTCGCGTTGGCGGTACCTGTCGCGGCCGAACGCGACTCCCGAGGCAACCCGGCCGCCTGCGAAACCAAGTTCGCCCAGCTGTTCAACCTCGACGCCGGTGGCACACCGACGCGGCCGCTGGCCGTGCCGCAGACCGACGTCGTCGCCGGCTGTGAGTTCGTCGCGCCCGATCCAGGCGCCTGGGGCCGAGAGGCCTTCCGAAACCCGCCCGAGGTCAAGTCGGCCGACGGCAAGCTGGCCTACAACCTGGTGGCGCAATACGGCGAGCACGAGATCGCCGGCTGCCCGGTGAAGCTACGGGGCTACAACGGTCAGATCATCGGCCCGACGATCCGCGTCAAGCCCGGCGATTCGATCGATCTCAACCTGGTCAACTCTCTGCCCCTGACGCCGACCGACACGGTACTCGATCCGGCCTCCGCCACCCACACCGAGGAAATGAACACCCCCACCCACGGGGCCAACACCACCAATCTGCACACCCACGGCTGGCACATCTCGCCCAATCAGGACGACGTGCTGACCACCATCTTGCCGGGCCAGGAGAAGCTCTACCACTACGATCTGGAGAGCAACCACGATCCCGGCACCTTCTGGTACCACCCGCACTCCCATGGCTCTACCGCGATGCAGGTGTCGAGCGGCATGGTCGGCGCCCTGATTGTGGAAGGGGGGCTGGACGAGCACCCCGAGATCGCCAAGATGAAAGACCAGGTGATGGTCTTCTCCCAGGTCGCTTACGACCACAAGGGTGAGATCGAGGACTATTGTTGGATGTCCGAGGCCGCCGCCTGGAGTTGGATGCAGCGGCCCACTTTGGTCAACGGCCAGGTCCTGCCGACTCTCACCATGACCTCGGGTGAGGTGCAGCGCTGGCGCCTGATGAGCATGGGCCAGCGCGAGTCGATCTACTTCTCGGTGATCGATCCGGCGAATCTGGAAGACGACGGCACGCCGGTCGTGAACGGCAACACGACACCGGTCTACGAGATCTCCACCGATGGTCTCGCCACCGGTCGTTTGACACCGTGGAACACGGTCGAGCTCCACGCCGCCTATCGCGCCGACGTACTGTTCCAGGCGCCGACCGTCGCCGACGGCGCGGTGAAGGAGCTCTGGGTGGTCGACGCCGCCAGCGATCCGACCGACAACATGCACACCCAGCAGGAATACACCAATGTCCTGTTCAAGGTCCGCGTGGTGCCAGGCACCTCGGATACCCAGATGCCGAGCGCCGAGTCCCTGGCGAGCTACGCTGCGAGCTGGTTCTCTCTCGGTACGCTGGACGACTCCGATGTCACCGGCGATGTGCACGAAGTGATGTTCCGTGTCGGCATGGCGAAGTGCGATCCCAAGATGGGTAACTGCACCGACTTCTCGTGTGTGCCGGGCACCGATGGCTGTGCGCTGTCGTTCACCTACTCCCATCGTCGGACCGACGTCGCCGGCCAGAGCAACACCAAGTTCACCGAGACGGGCAAATTCAACGGCAGCACCAAGATCAAGCTGCAACTCGGCAAGGTGGACAAGTGGCGGCTGTGGACCGGGCGCCAGAACTCACACCCTTTCCACATCCACATCAATCCGTTCCAGGTCAAACGGACGCTCGAAGACGGCAGCATCGACTACGTGTGGAAAGACACGGTGATGATCAAGGCGTCGCAGCACACCATGAACACCCCCGCCGCGGCGCCGGGCACACCGGAAGACTTCTTCTACAACCCGGCCAATCCGGCCAACGACCCGCTAGAGATCTACACCAAGTACGTCGAGTACACCGGCGAGTTCGTCCAGCACTGCCACATCTTGGACCACGAGGACCAGGGCATGATGCAACTGTTGGCGGTGTGTCAAGACATCAATGCCGAGGACGAAGCAACGAGCTGCAACTTCAACCGCACCAGCGCCCATTCCAGCCACGATTCAGGGAGTCTCGAGATGTCCGAAGAGAATGCCAAGGCCGAGAAGTTGACCATCCTGCAGAACTACGTGAAAGCCCTGGTCGACGGTAGCTTCGACGCCGTGCCGATGACCGACGACGTCACCTTCCTCAATCCCTACATGACCGAGCCGATCCGCGGTAAGGACACCGTGCAAGCCTACGAGGAGAAGAACTTCTCCTCGGCGATCAGCGGCGTTCAGGACGGGGTGGTCTACCTGGTCGATGGTGATCACGGAGCGGCCTTCATGGTGCTCGAGTTCACCAAGGGCTGGGTGGTGCCGACGGCCGATTACTTCCGCTTCGAGGGCGGCAAAATCGCAGAGATCCAGCCGTACTTCGACACTGCGATCTTCGCCACCGACCCGAGCCAGTAGGACGAGGACGACTCAGCTCAATAATCGAGGACCAACTGCATCAGGAAGGCGTCGTCGTCGCGCGACGGCCCGTCTTCGGAGCCGAACTGGTACTCGAGCTTGGTCCTGAAGTGATCGTAGATCAGCACGTTGAGGCCGACAGATAGGCGCCTCTGATCGTCGTTGCCGCTGACGGCTCGATCCAGATCGAGCTCGTCGTAGCGCGAGATGAGGCGCACCTCGGGAACGAGGTCGCGGTTCCAATGGAAGGAGTAGGCCAGTTGGGCATAGAAGCCTCGTTGTTCGACGTCACCCGAGACGGTCGCGGTTTCGATCTCGGCCTCCAGCCACTCCGACCGCAGCTCGAAGCCCTTCCATCGGCCCGAGAAATCCAGACCCAGGAAGGTCAGGTCGAGGTCCTGCTGCGAGGCGTAGCGCTGATGGTGGAACGAGGCGCCAAACTCCATCCGATGGCCGATGGCATAGCCGAGACGGCCGCTGAGAGCGCGGCTGGAGTTGTTGTCACGGGTCTGGCGGCTGCCGCGTCGATCATTCAGTGCGTTTTCCCCCAGACCGTCGGTGATCGCCAGCTCATAGCTGAGGCGCCGATTCGTTTGTGGCTGGAGGATGCCACCAATCTGCAGACCATTGGCGTAGAAGTTGCCTGGCACGATGCTCCGCATGGCACTGGGACGCGACACCAGGGCATTGGTGGGGGCATACCAGACGAATCGCTCGATGCCGAAGGGGGTGTAAAAACGACCGGCTCGAAGACTCAGCCAATCGGTCGCTGCCCATTCGAGAAAGGCCTGGTCGATCTCTACGACGTCGCCGCCGTGCTCGTATTCGAACTCGATATGCCCCAGTAGATTGGGCCGAATGACGGAGCGCACGAACAGGTTGGCGTGGTGGTTATCGAACGTGGAGACACCTGATCGGCTGCCATCGGGACCGGCGTCGATGTACTCGAGATCGAGAAAGGCGTGGAGAGCGATCCGTTGCTCGGTCTCCCCATAGTGGAGAACACCGCCAGCATGACCCCGCGAGGGGAGGTAGAGGCCCTTGAGGTCGGAAGGCACCAGGTTGTCTTCCGGCGCGTCGGCTTCGGCCGGATCCGGGGTGATGGCTCTGGCGGCGACGATGGCCTCCTGGGCCGGCGGCGTGGTCTCGGGCGCGTCGACCAGGCGCTCCACTGTCGCCATGCGAGCTTCGAGACGTGCCAAGAGATCCGCGACGTCGGTGGCATCTTCAGCCATGGCGTCCTCAGCGGAGGCATCACCTGGGGCGGTGAGCCGCCCCTCGACCTGCCGGAGGCGAGATTCCAACAGCTCGAGGCGTTGCTGCAGAACCGCGTCGGTGGAGGATTGGCCACGCATCGGCGGCACCAGAAACGTCAGGCCAACAAGCGAAAGTGAAGCGATTCGCAGCGCGCGTAGAGTCATTGCAGATTCCTATCGCCAAGAAAAATGCGTGGAGAACCATCGTGAGCACCCGGCCGGAGGCGAGCCGCAACAGAGCAGCCTCAGTTAGCCTCGGCATGGCGAGCCAAGCGACCCAGTTGGCTTGGTGGAGCGACGATAGCGCCGCCGGAGCAGGGGCTCAGATTTTCCCGAGGTCAGCGTGTATTTTCAGCAGTAGAGTCCGGTTTTGCCCGAATTCGGCAAATATTTGCGAGACCTCCGCCGTGTTTTGGCCCTTTGGGCGGTTGGTGGAGGCGCCGCCAACGCTCCAGTGCGTTGAGAGACCTGTTAGCTGCCGTGCAACGCCTCGTCCCTTCGCGGCCAAACGAAGCTCGCCGTCCAGCCGACGAGGAACGTCCCGGCCGAGCCCACCAGGGCGTACCAGGTCCAGGCGAGGGGCGTGCGGAAGAAGACCCAGCTCATCCCAACGAGACCGACGACGAGGCCGGCGAGAGCGGCGCGCTGGCCGACGCGGTGGGTGAAGAGGCCGAGGAAGAAGACGCCGAGGACGATGCCGATGGTGAAGCCGGCGATTCCGAGGATGCTGGAGACGGCCGACGCCTGCAGCCATTGACCGGTGACGCCGACGCCGATTTGTACCAGTCCGAAGACTACGGTTAGCGCGCGGGTGAGGCGGAGCTGGCGCTCGGGCGTCGGTGTCGTCTTGGCGAGGGGCAGGTAGAGATCGTTCACCGCCGCCGTGGCGCAGGCGTTGAGCGAGCTGGAAAGGGTCGACATGGCCGCCGCGAATACCGCGCCGAGGAGCAGGCCGAGGAGGCCGGTTGGCATCTGGTGGACGATGAAGTGGGCGAAGATCCGATCGGGCTGGGTGAACGCCTCCGCTGGTGGCGAGAGCTGGTAAAAGCAGTAGAGGCCGACGCCCAGCAAGAGGAAAAAGGCGAACTGCGCCAGGGCGACCCAGCCGGAAAGGCCCAGCGCCCGGCGCGCGTCGGGCAAGCTGCGGGCGCCGAGGTAGCGCTGCACCATGAGCTGGTCGACACCGTGGGAGCCGAGACTGACAAAGACGCCGCCGATCAGACCGGCCCAAAGGCCGTAGGGTTGGGTCCAATCGAAGCCCGTATCGAAGATCCGTAGCTTGCCGGCCTCGCCGCCCATCTCCAGGAGCTGGCTCCAACCTCCGGGCAAGCGCTGCAAGATGAGCGCGAAGGCGACCCCGCCGCCGGCGATGTAGACAGCGAACTGCACCAGATCGGTC